>NZ_JBVIQR010000025.1:0-36766 GCF_055576875.1 Streptomyces sp. NPDC033229
CTCGCCGATCGGCAGGTACGGGCCGATGAACTCCCACTCCACATCAGTCAGTTGCATCCGCGTCACGCAACACGATTTACCGGATCAGACCCCGCCGCGAAGGCCAATCCCACAAATTGATCACAACCGAATACGCGCCCTAGTCGTCCTCCGGCGCGGAGCGCGACGGAACCAGGCAGCGGCCGTCCGGCCGCGCGGCGGAAGGCCGGGGCACGGGCGCCGGATCGGGCTCCGGTAGGCGAACCAGGGCATGAAGAACTGAGTGGTGGGGCCGACCGCGAGTGCGTACAGCGCGGTGCCGGCACCCACGCCCCCGCCGAGCAGCCAGCCCACGGCGAGCACGGTGATCTCCATCAAGGTGCGGACGAGCCGGATGGAACGCCCGGTCACGGCGGACGCGCCGGTCATCAACCCGTCCCGGGGTCCGGGGCCGAAGCGCGCGCCGACGTAGACGGCGACGGACAGTCCGTTGAGGAGGACACCGCCGACGAGCAGAACGATCCGGGCGGGAAGCCCGAGGTCCGGGGGAACGAGCGAAAGACCGAGGTCGGACGAGCACGCCAGAACGACGATGTTGGCGATGGTGCCGAGCGTCGGCCGCTGCCGGAGGGGTATCCACAGCAGCAGCACGAGAACACTCAGGACGGCGCTGATCGTGCCGAAGCTCAGGGTGGTGTGCCGCCCCAGCCCCTCGTACAGGACGCTCCAGGGGCTGGCTCCCAGCGAGGCGCGGACCAAGAGCGAGAGGCTGAATCCGAACAGGGCGAGGCCGATGAACAGCTGTGGCAGGCGCCGCAGCGGACGCTCACCGACGGAGATGTAGGTAAGTGGGGTCGGCGGCAGGCTCGTTGGGGAGCCGGGTGGTATTGCGGAGCGTTCCTCCCGGCCGCACCGGAGTTCGCGCTCGGAGCGCTCCGTGATGTCCTGCTGCATGCCTGGTTGCCTCCGCCGTGTGCTGGTGCGCCTTCAAGGCCATTGAGGCAACTCTGTACAGTGATTGGCCCAGATCACATGGCCAATCCCGGGAGAATGGCATGGCAGACACGAATCCGTTCCCGCGCCCGGATCGGGTGGGCCGCACGGACCGGACCCTCGGGAGCCGACAGCTCGCGGCGATGCTGCCCGACCCGGCGGGAGCCAGGCCCGCCTACCGGCATCTGGCCCAGGCCATCAGCACGCTGATCCTGGACGGGCGCGTCGCCTTGCACGTCAGGCTCCCCGCCGAACGGGAACTGGCCGCCGCCCTCGACACCAGCAGGACGACCGTCACCGCCGTGTACGACCTGCTGCGGGAGAGCGGTTACGCGCACAGCCGCCAGGGTTCCGGCACGTGGACGGCCCTGCCCGAGGGCCGCGCCCCCAACGGCGTCGCCCGGCTCCTCGGGCCCCGGGACACCGCGATCGACCTGGCCAGGGCCGCTCCCGGGCTTCCGGAGCAGACTCTCGTCGACGCCCTCGCCCGGATCACCCCCCAACTGGCCGAGCACGCGCACACTCCCGGCTACCACCCCTACGGCCTGCCGGAACTGCGCGCCGCCATCGCCGAACGGTTCACCCGGCGGGGCCTGACCACCGCGCCCGAACAGATCCTGGTGACCTCCGGCGCCCAGCACGCGCTCACACTCGTCCTGGGGCTGCTCTGCCGCCCCGGCGACCGGGTCGTGGTCGAGAACCCGTCCTACCCGAACGCTCTGGAGGCCATGCGCCGGGCCCGGCTTCGCACCGTGTCGGTCCCCGTGACCGACACCGGCTGGGATGTCGAGATCATCGAATCCACCCTGCGCCAAGTGGTGCCCCAACTTGCCTATCTGATACCCGACTTCCACAACCCGACGGGCTGTCTCATGCCCGAGAGCGAGCGCGTCCGCGTCCTGCACGCCGCGAGCCGCTCCGGCACCTGGCTGGTCATCGACGAGACCCTGGCCGACCTCGCCCTCGACGTACCCGCCCCGCAGCCCTTCGCCTCCCACCCCGCGCCCGGCGGAAGCGGCCAGGTCATCACCATCGGGTCGATGAGCAAGACCCACTGGGGTGGTCTGCGCATCGGCTGGCTGCGCGCGCCCGCACGGCTCGTCAACGAGCTCGCCGGGCAGCGCGTCGCCACCGACATGGGCGGCTCGGTCATGGATCAACTCCTGGCCCTCGCCCTGCTGCCGCGGGGCGGGGAACTTCTGCCGACCCGGCTGGAGCAGATGCGCCGGCAACGTGCCGCGCTCGCCGCGGCCCTGGCCGCGCACATCCCGCAGTGGACCTGGCAACTGCCGCCCGGCGGCCTGTCGCTCTGGGTCGACCTGGGCGAGCCGGTTGCCTCGGCGCTGGCCGAGCGGGCGCTGGACAAGGGGGTCCGGATCGAGAGCGGTGCCTGCTTCGCCACCGACCCGGGCATTTTCGAGCAACGGCTCCGCATCCCCTACACGATGCCTCCGGACACGCTGCGCGAAGCCGTGCACCGCATGGCTGCCGTCCTCGCCGACGGCCTCCCGCCCTCGTCCACGACCCGACGACCGCACTGGGTCGTCTGAGACCGCCGCCCCGGAGCAGCGCTCTCCTGCGGCGCTCCCCACTGGCTCATACGCCCCGAGGACCTGGCTGAACGGCGGTTCGAAGCAGCCATGTTCACCTGGCAGTGCGGCTGAGCCGCGCGAGGGATCCCGCAGACCGGCAGCCCCGCCTTCGCGACAACTTCGCCCCGCTGTTGGCCGAAAGCGACCTCGTGTGCAACTCCGGCGCCGCCCGGACCGTTCTTCCCTATGTATCTGTATTCAGATCATATTGGAGGTACGTCATGCGACGGCTGACAACAGCGGCAGCGGCACTCGTGCTGGCGGGCGCGGGGCTCGCGGGTACGGCCGGGGCGGCCGGCGCCACGACCGGCCGGGCCGACAAGGCCACCGCGGGCACTGCCTGCTCGACCGTCTGGGGCAGCGGCGACAAGTCCGCCAGGGACTCGGGCTCCAAGCCGCTCAAGAACATCACGACCGGCCGGCACGCCTGCTACGACCGCATGGTGTTCGACATCGGCGGCGCGACGGGCAAGCTCGGCTACCACGTCGGTTACGTCACGTCGTTCCACCAGGACGGCTCGGGTGACCGGATCCCGGTCGACGGCGGCGCCATCCTGCAGATTTACGTGAACGCTCCGAGCTACTCCCCGGCGACCGGCAAGCCGACCTACGCCGGGAAGGCCGGGCAGCCGCTGCCGGGTGTGAACATCAGTGGATACAAGACGTTCAAGGACACCCGGTTCGGGGCGAGCTTCGAAGGACAGACCCAGGTGGGTCTGGGCGTCCGCGCCAAGCTGCCGTTCCGTGTGCTGCAGTCCGGTGACCGGCTGGTGGTGGACGTCGCGCACACCTGGTGACCCAGCGCGACCACCCCTACAACCCCAGGGGCCGTCGAGCCGCACCCAGCGTGCGGCCCGACGGCCCCTGCCGCTGGGCGCCTGCGCACCCCTGCCGGGTCAGCCAGGGCTCGGCGGCTGTGCCGCGCGGCGATCACGTTGTGTGAATCAAGTGTCCGAATACCGGACGAGCAGGCCGGAGCGTCGTCCGCGTGCTCATACTCGTGACTTCCCGATCTCGCATAATGGACAGGCACGACCATGAGCCGGACACTTCACTCTCCTCCCCCGCAGGCCGAGGCCTCCCCGCAGCAGGGCTCCCCGCTGTCGAACGGACTCAAGCAGCGGCATCTCTCGATGATCGCCCTGGGCGGCGTCATCGGCGCCGGACTCTTCGTGGGCTCCGGGTCGGGCATCGCCGCGGCCGGCCCGTCGATCGTGCTCGCGTACGCCGCGTCCGGTCTTCTCGTGATGTTCGTGATGCGGATGCTCGGAGAGATGTCCGCCGCCAATCCGGCCTCCGGCTCCTTCTCCGTCCACGCCGAGCGCGCGATCGGCCCGTGGGCCGGCTTCACCGCCGGCTGGATGTTCTGGACCCTGCTGGTCGTGGGGGTGGCGGTCGAGGCGATCGGCGCGGCCCACATCATGCAGGGCTGGTTCCCGGGCACGCCGTCCTGGATGTGGGTGCTGATCTTCATGGCGCTCTTCTGCGGAACCAATCTGGGCGCGGTCGCGAACTTCGGTGAGTTCGAGTTCTGGTTCGCCGCCCTGAAGATCGGCGCCATCGTGCTCTTCCTGGGCCTCGCCACGCTCGCGATCCTGGGCCTCCTGCCCGGCAGCGACTCCCCCGGCGGAGCGCATCTCCTCCACGACGGCGGCTTCCTGCCCAACGGCGCGGACGGGCTGCTCGCCGGACTGCTGGCCTCCGTCGTCGCCTACGGCGGCCTGGAGACGGTCACCATCGCGGCCGCCGAGTCCCAGGACCCGGTGCGTGGTGTGGCCAAGGCCGTGCGCACGACGATGTGGCGGATCGGCATCGTCTACGTCGGCTCGATGCTGGTGATCGTCACGCTGATCCCGTGGAACGACAAGTCCGTCACGGAACAGGGCCCGTACGCGGCCGTGCTCGACCGCCTCGGTGTCCCGGCCGGCGGCGAGATCATGAACGTGGTCATTCTGATCGCCCTGTTGTCCGCGATGAACGCCAACATCTACGGCTCCTCCCGCATGGCGTACTCGCTGGTCGCGCGCGGCCAGGGCCCCAAGGCATTGGGCAAGGTGACCGGCGGGGTGCCCCGCCGCGCGGTGCTCGTGTCGTCCGCGTTCGGTTTCTTCGCCGTCCTGCTGTCGTTCTGGTGGCCCACCACCGTCTTCGCCTGGCTGCTGAACATGGTCGGCGGGGTCGTGCTGGTCGTGTGGGGATTCATCGCGGCCTCGCAGTTGCTGCTGCGCCGTCGGCTGGAGCGCGAGGCACCCGAGAAGCTGGTGGTCCGGATGTGGGGCTTCCCCTACCTGACCTGGGTGACGCTGGCCGGTGTCGCCGGGGTGCTGGTGCTCATGGCCCAGGACGCGGACACCCGGGTGCAGGTGTACTTCACCGGTGGCCTGGCACTGGCCCTGGCGCTCACCGGCTGCCTGCGGCAACGGCCCCCCTCGGCCGGCTGACGGTTCCTGGACGGACCCCGGCCTCACACCGCGCTCGGCCCCGGCTTTCGCCGGGGCCGAGCCGCGTTCTCAGACGGAACGGGTGAGGGCGTCGGCTGCCTCCAATTGCCCGGCGATCCGACGTGCGTCACCGCGCCATCCGCCCGTGTAGAGCGGCTCGTCCCGGCCGAAGCGCGTATCGCGGAAGGCGGTGAGGACCTCGGCCGCCTCACCCAGGGTGCATCGCGTGCGGCCGAGGAGCTCGCGAACGGCGACGACGGCTTCGACACTGTGCACGCCACGCGCGGCGAGCCACTTCTCGACGGCCTCCATCCCGCCTGCTTCCCGCTGTTCGGACAGCTCCTCTGTCAGATACCGGAAAGAAGCGGCGAGCTGCGCGTACGCCCCTTCCTCCGCCGGGGCGAAGACAGGGGCGAGAGCGAGGGCGAAGCGGGTCAGGAACGCGGCGTCGTCGTCGGGGAAGCCCGGGTGGTCCTTGCGGAACTCGAACCAGTCGGCCTCGGCCGCCTGGTGCAGGATGTGGCTCAGGAAGAGCGGTGAGCCTTCGGGGTACTCCCCCGCCGCCACCAGGACGCGCCGCAACAGCTCATAGGGAAGACGGGTGTTCTCCGCGAGGAGCACGGCGTCGTAGAGGTCCTTCGCCTCGGGATGCCGGTCCGTCACCAGCCAGAGGATCTTCCACACGAGGGAGAGCTCCGGGCTCGCCGCCATGAGCACCGCGGGCGCGCCCGGGCCGCGGCGCGGGACCGTGGTGCGTACGGCCCGTGCGGGAAGCGTCTCGTTGAAGACGAAGTCGAGCTGGACCGTGCCCGGCGGGGTGCCCTCGGCGGCCGTCCAGGGCAGGACGAGACGGCGTCCGGGCACCCGGTCGTAGGTCCAGATCTCGTCGCTCACCGCTCCCGCCGCGTCGATGCGGACCAGGCCGCCGGCCTCCCGCGCGCGTTCTTCGGCCCCGCGCGCGATGCCGTCGAGCATCGCGTCCGTGCGGTCGTCCCCGAGCCGCCAGGTGTCCGGGACGACGACGAAGTCCAGGTCTCCCGGCTCGCGCGCCGCTTCCCCGAACCACGCTTTCAGCAGCACACTGCCCCGCAGCACCAGGTGCTCGGCCCACGGTGAGGCCGCGACCGCGGCGAGGACGTGGTCCACTGCGTGGCGCCGGGCCGTACTCCACGCATGGCCGGTGCGCGCGTCGGTGAACTGGGGCTCGCTCAGCCGCATCCCCATCGCGTGGTGGTTGGCCGCCGGATCGTAGGCCGGGCGCTGCAGGACGCCCCGGCCGGGCACCGGGAGCAGGGTGTGCGGGAAGTCCCGGTGCGCTCGGGTCGCCTCGGCCGGTGGGGCCTGGGGGACGACCGCCGTGTCGTCCCAGGGCCCGTACGAGAACCGCTCCCATGGTGTCGCCGTCATGCGCCTGCCCTCTCCTCCGTGATCCAGCCCGCGTCGAGCGATTCGTCGCTGTCGTGGACGACGAACTCCCGCTCCACCGAAGCCACCTCGTGACCGCTCCTCCGCAACTCCGCCACCAGCGCGTCCAGCCGCTCCCCCGCCGCTCTCCGGCCGACGAGTCGGCAGCGCTGTGTGACGAAGCGCTCGGCCCGGCCGTCCGCCCGCAGCCGACGGGCGTTGCGCGAGAGGTGGGCGGTGTGGCTGGTGGCGAGCCGCGCCAACGCCGATGTGTCCGCGCCCGGTGTGAGCAACAGCTTCACGTGGTGCTCGAAGTAGTACCGCGCTCCGAGGGCGGTCGCGTCCTCGTCGGTGTCCGGCACGCCGTCGGCCCACGGGGATGCCTCGATCTTCGTCCGTGCCACGTCGAAACCCGCGGCCCGCAGCCGGCGGACAGCGTCCTCGACAGCTTCCCGGACCGCCGGAAGCGCTCCGGACTCCCGCAGGGTGAGCATGGGCTGGTGCGGAGTCCGCCCGCGCTCCAGCACGATGTCGACGAACGCCATGCCATGGACGGCCGCGTACCGCTCGAGCGCTTCCGTCTCCGGGGACGGTGACAGCGGCCGGGGCGGGGTGGCGCGAACGGTCACATGGGCCTCGAAGTCCCCGCTGAACAGCGGCGGAGCGGTTGCGTTCGGTATCACCCGCACATGATTCCAGACCTCGGGGATGCCGCGGTCCGGCGCCCGTCGGTCAGAAACGCGTGCTGGTGGGCAGCCCGTCGGAGGTGGGGGGACGCAGGCGGAGGGGCGGGGTGCGGCCCTGGAGTTCCGCGGCCAGTTCCGGGGCCGGGCGGGGGACGGTGCCGAAGTCGGTGTCGCTTCCCGTCTCCAGCCTGCGCACCGCGTCGGTGAGGTGGGTGGTGTTGGCCCGCCACCGGGCACCGGGCGGGTACACCGGCATGCCGTCGGCCGACCGGTCGGCGCCTTCCGCCCAGGACGGCGGAGGGTCGGTGTCGGACACCCCGTAGCGGCCGGGAGGGGAGTCGCCCTGGACACGGGTGGGGGCTTCGCAGCGGAACACGTCGCCCCCTTGCGCGTGGAGTTCGGTGGCCTGGGTGAACCAGTGCCGGGCCGCGTCCCGTTCACTGTGCCGGAGGTGGTGCAGGTAGAGGCAGTGGGCGGCGGTGGCGGACTCGGCGCCGGCGGCGAACTGCCACCAGAACACGGCGCCCTCCTGGCGGTCGGCGAGATGGAGCAGGCAGGCGAAGGTCAGCGCGCCGACGGGTTCGATCCTCGCCGGGTCGTCGACCAGCAGGGCCATGGAGGCGATGGCGGACCGGTCGTGCACGACCCTGGACGACAGCGCTCCCAGTTCGTCGGCCGCGCGGGCGTGGAGCGCCGTGCGCTGGCCGTGCGGCAGACCGTCGGGTGGGGTCCAGCGGCCGCCTCCGAGACCGTCGCGGATGGCGCGGGCATGGCGGTCGAGGGCATTGGCCCTGTCCAGGACGACGCGGGCGGCGATACGGCGCAGGGCGGCCTCCTCGTCGTAGTCGTCGAACTGCGGGGTGAGGACGTCGGCCCGGGCCAACAGCTCTCCGATCGAGGCGAGTTCGTCGTGGCCGCTCTTGTGACGTGTGTGCATCATTCAGTCCTCCTCGTCCGTGGCCCAGTCGATCCGCAGATCACGGGCCAGCCGCCGACGGGCTCCGCGCACGTGCGAGCGGACCGTGGCGGGCGACAGTCCCATGATCCCGGCGACTCGCCGCACGGGGTAGCCCAGCACGAAGTGCATGACGACGACGTCGTACTGACGGTCGGGGAGCCGGGTGATCGCCGCGTACAGACCCAGGGCGGATTCCAGGACGCCCAGGCGGGCACGGGTCGCCTCCCGTACCGCGGCGAAGACCGCCGTCTCGACGAGGGCGACGTCCCGCCCCCGGGCGGCCAGCAGTTTGGCGATCTCTTCCCGGAGGGTGGCCAGGGCGAAGGCCGGGACGCTCGGGCGGCGCAGCACCTCCCCCCAGATCAGGGCCAGTTGACCGAAGACCTCCTCCACGACCCACTCGGCGTCGGCGGTGCTTCCGAGCTGGATGTGGGCGTACCGCAGGTATGCCTGGTGGTGGATGGAGAAGAAGGCGACGAAGTCAGCCGGTAACGCGGCTGACAGGTCCTCCCCCAGGACCGGGCGGGGCTGGTCAGCCATGGTGGGCCCTCCTCCGGTCCGGCGGCATGTGGTCTGTCACGGACGTGTCCCTTTCACCGTTCGGCAGCGCCACCCCCTCGGCGCCCGGGGGCCGCTGGGCCCTCACTGACCAGCTAAGCGAAATCCCGGCCCGATCGTGCAGTCCATGTCAGGAACGCTTCAGAGCCGGGCGCATTCGCCCCTCCGCGCGCCCCCACCCGGCTCTCACCGCCACCGGAGCGGTGCCGGGAATGCGTGTCCTTCGCCCACTTCGACCGGTTGGACACCGGGTGCCTACGACGTGGCACGAAAAGCGAGTGAGGGAGACCCCATGCCGAACCATCCGAAATCAGCCGCTGACGGGCAGGCCGGGCGCCGTCCACCGCCGCCGGAGCCGCAGGAGATCGAGTACCAGGGGGCGGGGACGAGGAACGCGTTCGAGGAGACGTCGTTCCTTCGTCTGTGCGGGAAGATTCCCCAACTGGTGGGGCGCATCGGGCGCATGGCGTGGGAGATCGATCCCCGGGCCGTGCTGATCATGATTTTCGCCCAGGTGGTGTCGGGGGTGTCGGCCGCCGTGGTCCTCGCCGCCACCGCGAAGGCGATGGTGCCGATCCTGGGCGGTGGCCTGGTGCCCGACCGGGTCCGCGACGCCCTGCCGGCGCTCGTGGTGGTCGCTGCCGCGGCCTCGACCGCCCGCCTCACCTACGCACTGGCGCAGTGGGCCGAGCAACGACTCAAACCCAGGCTCGCGACATCGGCGGACGTGGCGCTCGTGGAGGCGATGTGCTCGGTCGAGCTGTCCGCGTTCAACGACCCCGTGTTCGCCGACGAGCACGAGGCCGCCGAGTCCGGGGCGGTGCGCGTCGACCGCATGCTCTACGACGCGCAGTTGTTCATGTCCTCACTCATCCGCCTGGTCGCCGCCGGCGGGGTGCTCACCGTGCTCCATCCGCTGATGCTGCCCGTCCTCGTCCTCGCGGTGCTGCCGGCGGGGGTGGGCGCGGTGGCCGAGGCCAAGGTCGAGTACCAGGTGCACTTCGCGACGAACTCGGGCCGCAACGTCAAGGGCATGATGCGCTGGCACGTCACCACCTCCAGGCTGGCGGACGAGGTGCGCGGCAACAGCATGCGCGCGTACCTGGTCTTCTGGTACCGCACGATGTCGGCCCGCATCGACGCCAAGGTCATGGGCGCCGCGCCGCGCATGCTGCGGATCAATCTCCTCTCCTCCGCGATCGGCGGTGTGTGTCTGCTCGGCGCGTGGGCCATGCTGGTGTGGCTGACCGTCACCGGGCGGGTCTCCCTGGCCGTCTCCGCGACCGCCGTCGTCGCGGTCCGCACCGCGCTGATGGCGCTGTCGAACGTCGTGCATTACGCCACGAGCCTGTTCCAGACGACCCTGTACCTCGGGGACTGGCGGCGCTTCGTGGACAAGGCGCGCTCCCTGGCTCCCCAACGCGGCGGGGCCGTGGCCCCGGTCTGCCCGGAGCGGATCCGGATCGACCAGGTGTCGTACTCCTATCCCGGCAAGACCCGCCCGGCGGTGGACAGGCTGTCGCTCACCTTGAACCGGGGGGAGGTCGTGGCGGTCGTCGGCGAGAACGGGTCGGGCAAGTCCACCCTCACGCGCCTGCTCACCGGACTGTTCACCGCGGAGAAGGGCACGGTGTGCTGGGACGACGTGGACCTGGCCCGGGCCGATCCCGACACCGTGTGGGAGCGCACGGGCGTCGTGACGCAGTTCTTCGCGCACTGGCCGCTCTCGGTCCGGGAGAACATCACCCTCGGCCAGCCGCTGACCTGGGACGACGACCGGGTGTGGCAGACGATCGACGAGGTCGGCATGCGCGAGGCCGTCGAAGAGCTGCCCGATGGCCTGGACACCTTGCTCGCCCGGGAGTTGTGGGGCGGCAGCGATCTGTCCGGCGGCCAATGGCAGCGCATCGCCTGCGCCCGTGCGCTGTACCGACGGCCGGCCGTGCTCGTCCTCGACGAGCCGACCAGCGAGATGGACGCCCGTGGCGAGCACAGGATCTTCCAGGAGCTCAAGAACGTGGCCGACGGCCGCATCACCATCGTCGTCACCCACCGCCTCGAGAACACGAAGATCGCCGACCGGATCATCGTGATGGAGAAGGGACGCATCACGGAAAACGGGCCCTTCGACCAACTCCTCAAGGCAGGAGGGCTGTTCCAGGAGCTGTACACCCTCAGCCAGGACCGGTGAGCGGGGTCCGGGCCACGCCCGCCACGTGAGGAGCCGGAGGCCGGCGGCGTTGCCGTCGGCCTCCGGGGTCCCCCCGGGGGTCGACGGCACGGCGGCCCTACCCGGTTTACGACATGGGCGCGGTTTACGACATGGGCGCCCCCGCGGGCGGCAGATGCCGGGCGAAGAACGAGAACACGTGATCGCGCACCGCGGGCACCGACCGGGCCGGGTCGATGGCGCCGACCAGCTTGATCCGGCTGTCGGCAGTCATCAGCCCGGCGGTTTGCAACTGGGGTGCCATGGCCGCGTAGTCGGTGAACACCCAGTGCGTGGCGTTGTCGAGCTGCCGCCTGCTGGTGTGTCCCCCCGGGTGGGCGAGCATGGCCGACCAGGAACGGTCGATGTCCTCGTCCCGGAAGCCGTCGGTCCCCAGCAGGAGCAGCGGCCGGTCCACCCCGTGCCGGGCGACGGGGAACAGCTCGCCTGTCCGGCCCGGCTTGCCCGGTGGGTGGTTCAGATAGCCTTCCAGGTTGACCGCCGCCCTGATGCGGCGGTCCTCGTACATCGCCTCGGCCGCGGTGGTGCCTCCGGCCGAGTGGCCGTACATGCCCACCCGTCGCAGATCCAGCGCATCGCGGAGGTTCTGCGGCAGTGTGCGGCGCTCCGTGCCCGGGCGGTGTCCGGCTGCCATGGCTGCCAGCGTGTCGAGCACGAACCGTGTGTCGGCGATCCGGGTGGCGATCGCGGTGCGGAAGAGTTCCGGGTCCGTCCTGGGATCTCCCCGGAAGACCGTCGGGCGGACCTTCCTCCTGTAGTGCGTCCCGGCCGGGAAGTCCACCTCGCTGGCATCGCCCGGGTGGTCGATGGTCACCACCACATAGCCCCGGCTCGCCAGTTCCTCGGCGGTCCCGGTGCCCAGGGTGCGCGGGTCGCCGCCTCCCGGGCTGTAGAGCAGGACCGGTCGCCGCACCGGCTGCGCGGGCGCACCCGTGTGCGCGTGGGTCGTGGTGGCTGCCCAGTTCACCCCGGCCGTCGGCAGTCCCTTGTGTATGGCGGGGTCGATCTCCGCGAACAGTTCCGCGGCGTCCTTGGTCATCTGTCGCGCGATCGGGTAGCCGCGAACGGTGCGGGCCGGGTAGAAGACGCTGACCATCACTTCCCGGACAGGGATGGTGGCATCCCACGGGTCGCGCCTGGAGTGATCGACCAGGTGCAGCGTGGTGGTCCCGATCCGGTGCGGGCCGGTCGGCGCCGGCAATCTCACGGTGACACCGTCGGCGGCGTGGGCGTCGGCGGCGTGGGCCCGTGCGACGCCGCCGCTGCCGGTGAGCCACAGCCCGGCGGCCAGCGCGACCGATTTCGTGACGGTCCGCCGACCCACGATGGCTCTTCCCTCACGGCCCGCTCGGTCCACCCGCTCGCTGTCGCCGCTGTGTTGACGAAACATGGCTTCTCCCTCGTGTCCCCGTGACGCGCGTCCTCGCGCCTTCCGACGGCCCCCTGTGCGGATGACCGGGGGCGCGACTGGGATGCTGGCACCCGGCGGGGCGGGCGGACGAGGGTTGAGGCCCTGGCCGAAACGATGGCGCCTTGCCGCGAGGGAGAGTAGTGATCCGGATACGCTTCACGGCCGCCGACTTCGCACGGGTCCGTCTCGCGCCCCGGCCGGCCCCGGTGCAGGAGCTGAACGCGGCGCTCGCCATGATGTGTCGGCGCGACGACGAGCTGCTCTTCGGCCGCTGGAGACAACGGTTGCTCCGTTCCCTGCCCGGTACCGTCGCCCCCTTGCGGGACCTGGTCCCCATGGCGGAGGCTCCCCGGTTCATCGATGTGTTCAGCGACGATCTGAAGGAGGGACTTGATACCGTCCGGGCCGCGCGTCCCGGCCTGGTCCGCTCCGAGATCGAGCGGGTGTACGCCGCGTCCCCGTCCCCGGCACCGTTGTGGATCCGCGATCTGCACCGTGGTGACGCCGATGCCTGGCAACGTCTCCGCCGCGCCCAGCAGGCTGCCTTCGAGGCGGTGCTGCGCCCGGTGTGGCCGTTGGTCCAGGACCTGCACCAGGCGGAGTTCACCCGCCATGCCCTGACCGTGGCCGAGCACGGCGTCGGCGCCGCGCTCCGTGCGCTCGTCCCCGGCAGCCGACTGCTCGAGGACGTCTGGGAGTTCGACGGCCGTGGTGAGGAGGACATCGAACTCCGCGGGCGCGGCTTGCTGCTCCTGCCCACCTTCCACTGGACGGGCTGTCCGATCACCGCCGACCTGCCCGGTCGGCCCTTGGCCCTCACCTACCCGGCGGGCCCGGGCCTGCCGCTCCCGCCGACCGGTGCGGCCGACGGACAGGACGCGCTGGCGGGGGTGCTCGGGCGGACCCGCGTCGACCTGCTGCTCCTGCTGGCGGAGGAGCACACCACGAGCGCGCTGGCCCGGCGGGTGGGCGTCAGCAATGCCACCGTGTCGGCCCACACCGCGGCGCTGCGTGGTGCGGGGCTGATCACCACGGTCCGCGCCGGGCGGGCGGTGCTGCACCGACGCACCGACCTGGGGAGCCTGCTGGTCCGGCGGCACGGTGGAGGTGACAGGCGAACGGCCTGACGGCACGTCACTGAGCTTCTTCGAGGATCACCGGTGACGTGCGGATCGTACGGTTGTCCCATGCCTTCACTTCAGCGCCTTCGCCCGGACCACGCCCCCGCCCTGCTCGCGTTCGAGCAGGAGAACCGTGCCTATTTCGCCGCGTCGGTCCCGGACCGTGGCGACGACTACTTCACTCACTTCGCCGCACGGCACAGCAGTCTGCTCGCGGAGCAGGACGCCGGGCTGATCCACTTCCATGTGCTGGTGGACGACCGTGGGGAGGTGCTGGGGCGGATCAATCTCGTCGACGTGGCGGACGGTTCCGCCGAACTCGGCTACCGGATCGCCGAGAAGGCCGCCCGTCGGGGGCTGGCCACGTCCGCCGTGCTGCAGGCGTGCGTCCTGGCCGCCACCACGTACGGTCTGACCACGCTGCGGGCCGCCACGACGCTCGACAACGCCGGCTCACGAGCCGTACTGGCCCGTACCGGGTTCGTACCCACCGGCGAGGTCCTGCTCGACGGCCACCCGGGGATCTCCTACACCCGGGACCTGAGCGGGGTCCTCGAAGACGTCAGCCGATAGGCACCCGCACACGCACTGTGGGCCCCGCCGTAAGCGGGGCCCACAGGCATGGAACGAGCGCTAACGGCCCGATTTCACGGGTTGTCAGGTGCGGTAGGCGAAGTAGGCCGAGCCGGGGTTGGAGGCCACGATGCTCGCCACCGACTTCCGGTACGTGTTGGTCGAGTGGTAAGTCAGGTACGGGACACCGCTCCTGCTCCGGTAGGTGGTCATCATGGAGTGGTCCTTCGAGCCGTCCCGCTCGAAGTCCATCTGCAGGATGTCACCGACGTCCAGCTGGTACACGTTGGACAGGTTGGTCGCCCGCTTGGAGGAGAGGGTGAACCACGCCCACTCGTTGGCGCCCACCCAGGACACGGTCTGGTCGGAGGAGTTGTACCACCAGTTGCGGTAGTCCGAGGACGTGCCGGAGTCGTTCTTCCAGCCGCCCGCCTTCAGGGCCTGGCTGATGAAGTTGGTGCAGTCACCGCCGGCGTCGTTGAACTTCCGGTAGGCGGGGTTGTAGTTCTTCCAGTACTTCTCCGCGTAGGCCGCCATGGCCGCGTAGTTGTAGCCGGAGGTCCCCGAGGACTTCGGCACCGACCGCGCCGGCCAGGACGTGGCGGCGGGGGTGGCCTTGGGCGGCGCTCCCGCGCTCGCCACGGCGGCCGTGACGGGCTGGTTGACCGCCCGGGGGCCGTCGTCCGTGGGCTTGATGCCCGTCAGTTCCCACGTGCCGCCCGACGTGATGGCGAAGTTCATCTCGTGGTGGGCCTGGAAACCGGTCGTCGCCGGCTCGTCACCACGGATCTTCTTGTACGTGAGCTTCGTGGTCTCGGTGACCTGGACCGTGGCCCGCCCGTTCTTGACGCGCGGCTTGCCGGTGGTGACCTTGGTGTCGGCGGCGGTGTACGCCTCGCCCAGGGTGGCGAGCCGGGTCTTGCGGGTGCGGAGCGAGGACAGTGCGGTGTCCTCCGCACGTGCGAGGCCGGCCGACAGGCGCACCTTGCTGTCGGACATCAGCGGCGCCCGTCGCACCGACCGGGTGTCCAGCAGTGCCGCCGTGCGCTCGGTCAGTACGGCGTCGGCTATGCGGCCGAAGGTCGCGGCCGGGTCGCTGTCCGGCGTGTTTCCCGCCGCCGCGTTCGCCGCGGAGGCGGGCAGGAGCACGGCCGAGACGGCCACCGTCAGTACCGCGCCGATCGCGGATCTGAACGTCGATGGATTCACTATGTTTCCCCTTGTCACCCCGTCCGGACGGACCGGGGGACGGCATCTTCGCACGAAGTTCCGCTTTTCGTATATGTGATCGTTTCACGGTTTGGCCACACCATCAATGGCCTGCGGCTTCAGTACGATCGGGGCCGACGCCGGCGGTTCCGTCCCCGTTCCGCCCCGGCTCACCGACGGCCCCGCGATATGGCGCACGCCACCATGACCTTGAAGCAGGCGCTGCGCGGGCGGATGCCGCAGGTGCACGGAAAGACGGACGACCGGGTGAATCGTGAGGGATGCGCGGCGTGGGTCGATCCCGCTCCCGCCGGACCCGGCACAGCGGTGTTAGCTTCCCCCCACGGCCCGCCGCCGGCCGTGGCCCCGCGGCCGGACAAGGACGCAGGAGCGGCCGCCGGTTGAGACCCCCGGCGCCCGCTCCTTGCCGCCTGTCGACCCGGCGGTCCCCGGACGGTCCGGCCGAGTGGCCATTGCCCTTCACAAGGGAGAACACCGGTGCTGCTGTCCGCTACCGCTTCCGCGCCGGCCCACGTGCCGTACCGCCCCGCCGACGCGCACTACCTCACGGCGACGGGCGGCCTGCCGCCCATGGTCGGCTGCCTCCTCACCATCGCCGACCGACCGCCGGATGTGGCCGAGCTCCGTGAGTGGCTCGCTCCGCGGATCGAGCGCGTCACGGCCCTGTCGCGGCACTGGCCCGTCCCCTTTCGCAGCGCACGGGAGTTCGAGCACGTCGGTCCCCCGCGGGTGCGCCACCACGTGCGGCAGGCAACGGTGGGCCGTCTCGCCGACTGGCCGGGACTGCTGGAACGCCTGTGGGTACAGCCGCTGCCCGCCGACCGTCGGCCGCCGTGGGACCTGTGGCTCGTCCGGAGCCCGCAGGCCTGCTCACGCTACGCGTTGCTCTTCCGGGTCCACCACGCTCTCCTGGACGGCGTCGCGACCACTCGGGTGGTCACGGAACTGCTCGGGCTGCGACCACCGAGCCTCGCGTCCTCCTCCCGGAACCCAGCCCCCCGGTCCGCGCGACCCTCCGCGCCGGACGTCTCGGCGACAGCCGCCACCGGCGCCGCCGCCGATGTGCTCCGCGGGTACCGCACCCCGGTCGCCTGGCCGGCCCCCGACGACCGGCCCGGCAGGGCACCCCGTTTCGGCTTCGCACGGCTGCCACTGTCCGTGCTGCGCGCGGCCGGGCACCCGGTGGGTGCCACGGTGAACGACGTCTATCTCGCCGGATGGGCCGGAGCCCTGCGGTCCTGGCAACAGATCCGAGCCGCATCGGGGGCGATGGCGGGCAGTCGGCCGGAAGACCTGCCGGTACGGATGCCGGTGTCCACCCGGCACCTCGGACCGCCGTCGCCGGTCATCGGCAACCGGGTCATCTCGGAACGGGTGGTACTGCCGTGCGCCGAGCCGGATCCCGGCCTGCGCCTGCGTGCCGTGGCGCGGCAGACCGCGCTCCTGCGTCCCGACCACCGGCGCGCCGCCGCCCAAGCGGCGTACGACCGGCTGTCGTTCCCCCTCGCCTCCTGGATCGCCCGGCGCAGCCTGCGCCCGCAGCGCGGGGTGATGTCCGCGAGCAACGTGCGGATGAGTACCGGCCCGTTGTCCTTCCGGGACGCACCGGTGCTCCACGCGGTGGCACTCGGGCCCATCGCGCCCGGCCATCACTGCTACAGCATGTTCACCGGCTACCACGACACGGCCTACCTGTACCTCGCCCACACCGACCGGCTTGCGCACGCCGAACGGCTGCCCGCCCTCTGGCTCCGCGCGGTGCACGAATTGCGCGAAGCGTCGTGCCGCTGAGCAGCTCACGAAAGCCGCTCGTCGTCCCGGGCGGGGGCCGGCACACCGGTGTGGTGCGCGAGCGGAGAGTCGTCCTGGCCTACGGGGCGTGCGCGGTCACGCTGGTCTCCGTCACCGCGTGGGCCGTCCTCGCCCTCGCCGGTCTGGACGACGCCGGGCTGGCGCCGTACATCAGGGTCCGTGGGCCCGAGGTCCTGGCCGTCGTCGGGTTCGTCCTGCTCGGGACCTTCCTGACGGCCCACCGGTCCCGCAGCGGCCTCGGTCCGCTGATGGTCGCGGCCGGGGCGTCGAGCACCGTGTCGGCGACGGCCCGGCTCTGGGCGTCCGCCGTCGGTGCCGGCGGTGGCGTCGGCCAGGCACTGGCCGCCGCGTCGACGGTCTGCATCGCCCTGTTCATCTTCGCTCTGTACATGTTCCCGCTGTACCTGCCCGACGGGAACCTGCCCCGCCACCGGCTGCTGCGGCCCTACGTGATGGTCCTCGCCGCATGGAGCCTGGTCCAGTCGTACGGCGAGTACCTCACGCTGGGCGCCGACTACGGGCTTCCCGACCCGCTGGACCACGGCGGCTGGAGCCGTCTGCGGACGCTGCTGGACGCTCATGTCCCGGCCGTGTACCCGATGTCGCTCTTCGTGTTGATCAATGTGACCGTCATGGCGGTGCGCTGGCGGCACTCCCCCGACCGACGGCAGGTCGTGGCACTCCTGGCCTATCTGGTGTGGCTCGGCGACGTCTACGTCATCCGGTCCGACGTACTGCGAGGCGGCTGGTGGTACGCCAGCTACGTCGGAGCCGCCGCGTGGCTGATCGCCGCGGCGTATGCCTTCAGCCGTGACCGCTCCGCCCACCTCGACCGGGCGACACGCCGGGTGTTGTCCGCCTTCGTCCTCGGCACCGCCCTGATCGTCGGCTGTACGGCCGTGGTCCTGCTGCTCTCCCGTACCCTCCCCGGCGGACTGAGCGGCGGAGCCCTGGTCATGGGAGCGGCAGGGCTGGTGGCCGGCGCCCTGCTCTACCCCACCGCGCACTGGGCGGTGCGGTGTGTGGACCGCTTCTACTACGGCGACCGCGCCCGCCCCTACCACGTCGTACGCGAACTCGCCGAGCGTCTCAGCCAGGCCGCGGGCCCGGGCGAAGCCCCGCAACTGCTGTGCGACGCCGTCGTGGCCGGGCTGCGCATGCCCGGCGCCGAGGTCCGGGTCGATACCCGCGGCGGCTCCCGCGTGCTGGCCGCCGCGGGTGAGCCCGGGCCGGGCGGCACCGGTTTCCCGCTGGTGTACGAGGGCGGTGTCGTCGGCGGTCTGGACGTCACACCCAGGCCGGGCGACCGGGTACCGGACCGTCAGGACCAGGAGGTACTGCGGTTCCTGGCGGACCAGATGGCGCCCGCGATCGCGTCACTGCGGCTGTACGAAGACCTGCGCGCGGCCCGGGAACAGATGGTGGTGGCCCGGGAGGACGCGCGCCGCAGGCTGCGGCGCAATCTCCACGACGGCTTGGGGCCGGCGCTGTCGGGGGTGCGGCTGCAGGTCGACACCGCGCGGTACGCGGTGCCGGACGACTCCGCCGCCGCCAAACCCTTGGCCACCGCGTCCGAGGGCATCGGACAGGCCATCTCCGAGCTTCGTCGCATCGCGGACGGCCTCACCCCCGCCGCATTGGACCGGCTCGGACTGGGCAAGGCGCTGCGGGAGCTGGCCGACCGGCTCGCCGGACGGCTCCGGGTGGGCGTGGAGTTCACGCCCGACCCGCTGCCGCCGCTGCCGGCGGCCGTGGAGGTGGCGGTGTACCTGATCGGCGGCGAGGCGTTGAACAACGTCGTACGGCACTCCGGGGCGGACACGGCCACCGTGAAGGTGCGCGTGGTCCCCGACCTCGTCACCGTCGAGGTCAGCGACGACGGGCAGGGGTTCCCGGAACACCGCACGGGCAGCGGAGTGGGCCTGCGGTCCATGCGGGAACGGGCGGCGGAACTGGGCGGGCACTTCCGCATCACCGGCGGCG
This sequence comes from Streptomyces sp. NPDC033229, assembly GCF_055576875.1. NCBI lineage: Bacteria > Bacillati > Actinomycetota > Actinomycetes > Kitasatosporales > Streptomycetaceae > Streptomyces > Streptomyces sp. NPDC033229. The sequence goes on from NZ_JBVIQR010000025.1 coordinate 18,972, forward strand.
CGGGCGGCGGAGCGGTGCTGCACGCGTCGTTCCCGCCGGTGACCGGCCCCTTCCCGGGCCCGCCCGACTCCGGGTGAGGCCCGGTGCCCTCACCCCGTGACCCCGGGGTCAGTGGGCGCGGACCACAAGGGCGTAGTCGCCGAGCCCGATCAGGCGTGGTCCCGGTACCGGTCCCCGTGTGGTGTAGAGGGTATGGATGTGGCCGGTCGTCGGGTCGAAGGCGATGTCCTTGACCGATCCGTGCTCGTCACCGAGGTCCGTCAGCACTCGGCTGCCCAGGGCCTCTTGGTGCGCCGGGGCGGGGGCCGCTTCGGCGTCGGGGGCACGGTGGGCGATGACCGCGTCCTGGCCCACTGTCCGCACCAGGTCCCAGGCCAGGACCGCATGGGCCTTGGCACGCGTGCCGGAGAGGCGTAGGTGGCTGATGGACTGTGCGGAGGCGTCGATCGACAGTGCGTCGACGGTGCCCAGTTCGGCGGCCTCCCCCGCGGTGACGACCGGGAGGCCGCGGGCCTGGGAGAACAGGATCATCATGTGCGCTCCATTCCGTCCTGGCCGGCCCGGGTCCGCCGGGCGGCCTGCCGGGTGCGGAAGATCTCGACCTGGCCGGTGAAGCTCGGCAGGTCGTCGGCCACGAAGCGGCATGCCTCGGCAGGAATGACCAGGGCCTGACCGGAGACGGCCACGCCCTCGCCGCGAGGGACGAAGACGGTACGCCGGCGGTGTTCGGGGGGCTCGATGGCGGCGACCTGGAACCCCGCGACCCGGCCGTCGGCTTCGACGACCACGTCGAGCACGGTGCCCGCGTCGGTGCCCTCGTCCGTCAGCACCCTCACCCCGAGGACCCCGCCGCCCGCCGCCTCGCCGGAGGCGACGACCGCCGCGGGCTCGGCCAGCACCTCCCGGCCGAGGATCATCACGGCATGCCGGCCCAGCGCGTGCACGGCGGACCAGGGCAGGCTCTGCTTGAGGGGCCCGGACAGCAGGCCCCGGCCGTTGAGGGTGAAGCCGGTGATCTGCCCGGCCGGGCCGTCGAAGACGACGTCCTTGATCTGCGCGACGGCCTCCCCGCCGAGGGTGACCACCGGCCGTTTGGTCAACTCGGATGCCAGTACCAGGGTGTTCACCAGCCTCCCCCCTTACCGAGTCCCTTGCCGAATCCCTTGCCGAACCGGCGCCCGCGTTGCACCGCGATCACCGTTCCGGCGCGCCTGCGCGCCTGCACGCCCGCTACCGCGCCCGCCAGCGCGAGCAGAATCACGGCCGCGACGATCAGCCACCCCCACCAGATCATCTCCACCTCCCGGTCCTGTCCGGCCCCGGCCACTGCGACGGAGCCCGGCACTGTCCCGTATGCCCCTACCGCCCGCGTTGATACCCCTCAACCAGCCGGATTCGCGGGGAGGTTGCCGCGTTACGCCGAGGTCCCGACCCCGTGCAGGAGGGTGCCCACGACGCGCGCGGCCAGTTCGTCGATGGCCCCTTCCTCCGCGCCCCGGCCCTCCTCCGCGGCTTCGTGGATGAGGGCGTAGTAGACGCGACGGGCCCACTCCAGATCGGCGTCCGGGGGCAGCAGCCCCGCCTCCCGCGCCCGGCGGAAGAGATGGTCGCACTGGGCCAGCACCTCGGCGTGCACCCGCGCCACTTCCGGGTCCGCCGGCACCGTCCGGCTCATCGCGAAGCCCCAACCGATCTTCACCTGAAGGACGTTGGCGGTCACCTGATGCAGGGCGACCAGGGGCGGTGAGGTGCGCGGGCGGGCGGCCTCGACGGCTTCGTGGAACCGCTGGGTGGCCCACGCCGTCAACGCGTCCACCAGCGCCTCGCGGGTGACGAAGCGGCGATGGACGGTCGTCCTGGCGACCCCCGCCGCCGCGGCGATCTGCTCCATGGTCGCCGCCGGATTGGAGCTCAGCACACGCTCGGCCGCCTCCAGGATCGTCCGTACGGTCCGCTCTGCGTCGGCGCGCAGCGCCCGCCCCTTCGTCTCCATGCGACAGATCGTACGACAAGGACGCCACTCGCCCACTAGTTGCAACATCTGTGTTGCAGGTATTAGTTTTACGGCGTCGCCGAAGAGGCGACTATTCGTCATCGGAGGGGAACACTCATGGATCTGCAGTTGACGGGCAAGACCGCCGTGGTCACCGGCGCGAGCCGCGGCATCGGGCTGGCGACGGTCGGCGCCCTCATCGGCGAGGGCGCGACGGTGGTGGCCGCCGCCCGCACGATCACACCGGAGCTGAAGGAAACGGGCGCCATCGCCGTGTCCGCGGATCTGTCCACGCCCGACGGGCCCGCCCGGTTGATCGAACGGGCGCTGGCCGAGCTGGGCGACCTCGACATCCTCGTCAACAACGTCGGTGGCGGCGACAGCGGGGAAGGACAGACGGGCGGCTTCCTGGCCTTCACCGAGGAACAGTGGCAGCAGACGTTCGACCTGAATTTCCTCGCGGCCGTACGGACGAGCCGCGCGGCGCTTCCGAGCCTGGTCCGGCGGCGCGGCGCCCTTGTCAGCGTCTCCTCGAACGGCGCCCGGACGCCGCACGCCGGCCCTGTTCCGTACACCACCGCGAAAGCCGCGCTGACCGCCTTCGGCAAGGCGCTGGCCGAGGAGTTCGGACCGCGGGGTGTCCGTGTCAACACGGTCTCGCCCGGGCCGGTCCGCACCGCGATGTGGGAGAGCCCCGACGGTTACGGTGCGGAGCTCGCCCGGTCCATGGGCGTGACACAGGAGCAGTTGCTGGAGCGGATCCCGGCGGCGATGGGCATGACGACGGGGCGGCTCGTCGAACCGGCGGAGGTCGCGGCGGTCGTCGCGTTCCTCGTCTCTCCCCTGGCGTCGAGCACCTCCGGGGCGGACTTCCTCATCGACGGAGGCGCCGTCAAGACGGCCTAGAGGCCATGGCCCCTCCCCCTTCCGACGGGCGCGGACACCACGACCGCGGGGAGCGGGGGGCCGTCACCACGCGGCGTCACCGCGCAGCCGGTTCACCCGGGGACGTCAGCCGTATGACGCACGCGGAACGGGATGCCGGCGGCCCGCAGCCGCTCGATCAGCGCGTCGCCCATGGTCGTGGCCGTCGTGACCTGCCCCGCGGTGGTCGGCAGTTCGTCCAGGGCGAGACACAGCGACGCCTCGGCCAGCATCTTCGCGGTCTCGCCGTAGCCCGGGTCGCCGCCCGAGACCTCGGTGAACACCCGTCGGCCACCGCCTTCGCCCACGGCCCGCACCTGGAACCAGGCACGGGCCCGCTGCTGCGGGCTCGGGCCTCTCCCCGGCTCGTAACGGCTCATCAGCCAGGACCGGACGGGAGGCACCTGTGCCGCGGCGGCCAGCGCGCCCACGCCGATCGGCCCGGCCAGGGCCATGGGCAGCGTCTTGACGGACGCGTAGTGGCGGTAGCGGAAATCGGGGCCGTAGCGCTCCAGCGCGGCAGCCGACCGGCACACGATCCGGGGGTCGAAGGTGGGCAGCGGCAGCGCCCACGCGCCCGTCTCCTTGCTGAATCGCGGCGCCCCCAGCGGAGCCCGCACCCGGCGCCGGGCCGACCTCCCCTCGTACCGGTCGCGCTCCCGGGCCGCGGCCTTCGCCTGGCGCCCTCGCGCGGCGATCGTGAGGGACGTCGTCAGTGTCCCGCCGGAGATGATCCCCGACGCCCGGACGAATCCGTCGACCGTCAGTGGCACCCCTTCCGGCAGTTGCCGGACGGTGAAGTACGCGAGCAGGTCGTGCGGCATCGAGTCGAAACCGCAGGCGTGCACGATCCGCGCGCCGGTCTCCCGGGCCCGCGCGTCGTGGCGCACCGCCATGAGGTCCACGAACTCCGGCTCGCCGGTGAGGTCCGTGTAGTCGGTACCGGCTTCCGCGCACGCGGCCACCAGTTCCCGGCCGTACCAGATGTACGGGCCGACGGTCGAGGCGACGACGTGGGCGGACTCGGCGAGCGCACGCATCGCGGCCGGGTCGCTCGCGTCCGCGGTCACCAGAGCCGCCTCGGCGGCACGCGCCGGATCGATCGCGGCCAGCCGGTCCCGCAGCCGCTCCAGCTTGGCCCGGCTGCGCCCGGCGAGCGCCCACCGGAAGCCCCGCGGCGCGTGCGCCAGCAGGTACTCCGCGGTGAGCTCCCCGACGAACCCGGTCGCCCCGAAGAGTACGACGTCATAAGGGCGTTGCGGACGTGACTGCCTGTTCATGGAACCTCCGGAAGCCGGTGCCGAGGTCGCGGGGGCCCTTGCCGCCCCTCCGCCTCACCAGGAGCCGATTCTCCGCGCGCCTTGGGGTGTCGCGAACGTACCGCGACGTCGGACCGCGTGTCGAACGGCCGCGAGGACGAAGGCCGCCGCGCGATGCGCGGCGGCCTCGGCCCTCATGCCTCGGTCTTCACGCCTCGGTCTTCACGCCTCGGTCAGATGCGCTGGGTGTACCACGCGCCCTGGCCGTCGCAGCCGCTCGCACGGTAGGTGGTGCTGCGGTAGCCGGGCGGAATGGGCGAGCCGGGGCAGGTCCAGATGCCGTCCCGGACGAGCTCGTGGTACCAGGCGCCGATGCCCTGGCAGTAGCCGCGGTTGAAGCCGGTGGTGACATAGCCGGGCGGGATGGGCGAGCCCGAGCAGGTCCAGGTGCGGTCCTTGGCGAGCTTGTGACGCCACTGGCCGATGCCGTTGCAGCCGGTACGGTCGTAGTCGGTGATGACGTATCCGGGCACGATCGGTGAGCCCGAGCAGGTCCAGATGCCGTCCCGCACGGGCTCCTGGTACCAGGAGCCCGCCCCGTTGCACCCGGTGCGGTCGTAGCCGGTGATGACGTACCCGCTGGGGACGGGCGCCCCGGAGCAGGACCACTGCCCCCGGGGCTTCGCCGCCTGGGGCCCCGCGGCGGCCGTACCGGCCGCGGTGCCCATCAGGACGGTCGCGACCAGCGCGATCACACCGGCGACCGCGGCGATCCTGCCACGGACGGCCGTCATCATCACACCGCTCCACAGGTTCCGCTTCTGTCTGTCCAACTCACCGTTCCCGTCTTCACAGTTGCTTCACAGCTGACGGGATCAAGGACAGCGGATGAGAACGCGAAAGTCATCGTGTCCGGCCGTGGTGTGAGAAAGGCGGCACACTCCGTAAACACCGATCTTGACGGGACGGACCTGGTATGAAGTGACTTCTGTTGTCGGGCGGTTCACGGCGTGGAACAGAGGCCGCGTCAGTAGAGCTTCTTCACCGCTGTGCGCGTGGTCTCCTTGAAACCCGGCACCGGAATGTCATCGAAGGTCCCCATCCGGGCCCAGTGCACGACGGTGACCGTCCTTCCGTCGCGGCCGACGGAGAAGAGGTGGACGTCGTTGCCGGTCCAGGCGTGCGTGGTGCGTACGCCATGGACCCGGGCGCCTTCCTCCACATCGATCCGGCCGTAGTCCCGCCACTCCGCGGTGACGTCCGGGTCCTCCTGCTCGGCCCTGTCCGCGCATCGCCTGACCGCGTTGTTCAGCAGCGTGGCCAGGGTCCTGGCGCGGGCCTCGTCGCGTTCGACCACAGTGATCTGCTCGGCGTCGGTGTCGAACTCCGTCCAGAAGTCACGGTACTGAGAGGTGGCCCCGGGCAGCGCCTCGCCCACGCAGAACGGCAGCGGGTCCGGTACGCCGCTGGTCACCGGGCCGCCGTACCAGGCCGAGCCGGGGTGCGGCGGAAGCTGGGCCGGGTCGAGGAAGGCGGGGGCGGCCGCCGCGGCCGCGGGAGTCACGGCCGGGGCGGCGGCCACCCCCGCCACGGCGGTCAGGGCGACGGCCGCAGCGCGGCGCAGACGGACTCGGTGGGTCATCACGGTCCCCGTTCAGCACGGTGTCCAATGGCGAAGGCCCGCCCGACGGCGCCGGGCCCGACGGGCGCGGTGCGGGCATGCGGGCCGGTACCGGGCGCTCGGCTGCGCGCCCCGGCGGTTGCTCCCCCAGCTTCCGCAACGGCGCCGCCGGAGGCAAGAGTTCAGCCGTGACGGTCCGGGGCACCGTTCGACCTTCGGTAACGGCGGGGGTCGGGGGGCGCGGGTAGGAGCCTCGTCCGGTGGGCCGGGGAGCCGGCGAAGGCCGAAGCTTCATCGCGGGGCCCGGTAGGCTCGGCCCTTGATCGTCACCACTCGCAGGAAGACGTGCCGCATGCACTCGTGGGACAGGACACTCACCGCAGCGGGCATCGGCGATCCCCGGCTGCGCGCCGACTACACCCGGCAGCGCGACCGGGTCTCGGCGTACCGGCGCCACGCCTATCTCGCCGTGCGGCTGTTGCTGCCCCCGGCGCTCGTTCCGCACGTGATCGCCGCCACCGCTTTCATGCACCACACGGACACCCTTCTCGACGCGAGCCCCGTGGGCACGCACACCGGGGATTCCTGCGCCGTGTGGGAGAAGAACGTCCGTGAGGCGCTGGCGACCGGGTGCAGCGGGGACCCGGTGCTCCGGCCGCTCCTGCACACCGTCTCCGTCCACCCGCGCCTGCGGGGCCACGTCGAGGACTTCCTCGCCGGCACCTCCGCGGACCGCGACTTCACGGGCTTCGCCGACGAGGCGGACTACCAGCGGTACATCGACGCGTACTCACTGCCCGCGTTCATGCTCATCGCCTGCCTGCTCCTGTCCCCGGACGCCGACCCTGGTCCGAGCCACGAGATGTGCCGTGCCTACATCGACGGCAGTCAGCGGCTCGACTTCGTCAACGATCTCGCCGAGGACCTGCGGGACGGCAGACTCACCCTCCCGGACGACGCGCTGGCGCACCACGGCGTCTCCCGTGCCGACCTCGAGCAGGGGCGGGAGTCCCCGGGGGTCGGCGCTTTGCTCGCGTCCCTCCTGGCACGGGCCCGCCGGGACCTGCTCACCAGCCGCGGGCTGCCCGGCCTCGCGCCGCCCGCCCACCGCGCGTTCACCCGGGCGGTCATCACGCTGGAGGTCCTCACCGCCGACGCGGCCGCGGCCAAGGGCACGGGCGTCCTGCGCGGTGCGGCGCGACCTTCCGTACCCGCCGCGGTGCGGGTGCTCGTCCGCGAATACCGCCGGCGCGGCCGTTGATCCGCTCACGCCCGTGTCCTCGGCCGACGCCCCTTCACGCGGACGGCGTGCCCGTACCCCGCTGCCGTTTCCGTCCCGGCCCCGCGGGGCAGATGGTTCATCCCTTGAGCCGTGTGGGCGAGGTCTGACGCGAAAGGCGGCACGATGAGATGGTGGCCGGACGGCAGCGAAGCACGAGCGGCGCGCGGGGCGGGAGTGGCCGCGGCGGCACGTGCGGGGCTGGCGGCGCGAGGGGTGCTCTACCTCCTCATCGCCGCACTCGCGCTGCGCATCGCCCTCATCGACGGCAGTGAGCAGGCCGACCGTGGTGGAGCGGTGCAGGAACTGGCCGAGCAGCCCTTCGGCCGGGTGCTGGTCTGGGCGGTGGGCATCGGGTTGATCGGCATGGCCTTGTGGCGGTTGTCGGAGGCGGTCTTCGGCGGCGCCGGCCCGCACGGCGGGAAAGCCGGTAAACGGCTGCTGTCGGCCGTGCGTTTCGTGTTCTACTCCGCCGCCGCCGGCTCGGTGATCGCCTTCGCGGCCGGTGAGCGGAGCAGCGGTGCCGGCTCGACCGACGAGCAGTCGCAGGACGCGACGGCCCGCGTGCTGGACTGGCCGGGCGGCCAAGTACTGGTGGCCGCGGCGGGGGCCGGGGTGGCGGCGGCGGGTGTCTGGATCACGGTCAGGGCGGCCACCCGCGCGTACCGCCGGCACCTGAAGACGGCACGCATGTCCCCGGCCACGCGCAGGACCGTCGATGTCCTCGGCGTCGGGGGCGGAGTCAGCCGGGGACTGGTGTTCGCGGCGGCGGGCGGCTTCGCCATCCGCGCGGCCGTCACCTACGACCCGGAGCACGCCAAGGGGCTGGACGACACGCTGCGCACCTTCGCCGAAACCCCGGTCGGCCCTTGGCTGCTGGCTGTGGTCGCGGTGGGACTGGCGCTGTTCGGGCTGTTCTCCTTGGCGATGGTGCGCTGGCGGGACCTGTAGGACCTGTCCGGCGCGGGATCGTGGCGCGCCCGTGGTGAACACCGGACGCGCCGCGATCCCCCGAGGTCCGACCGGCGGCGGCTATCCCTGGCCGTGGTCGCGGCCGCTCATCCGTACCGGCTCGATGCCTTCTTCGTTGTGCCGGTCGGCCCAATTGGTGAGGGCGGTCTGGCAGGCGTGGTCGAGGTGGCGGAGCCCGGACAGGTCCAGTTCGATGGGGCGGTCCTTCGGCAGTGCTTCGAGGGTCTCGAGGATGAGCGGCAGGCGCAGGAAGGTGGCATTGCCGGTCAGCCGCACATGGATGGGGCCGGTGCCGGATTCCTTGACGTTCATGTGGACGTGGGAGATCGCCCACGCCGTCTTGGCGACGGCCAGCAGCAGGCCGGCCAGGACGCCCTCGAACATGTTGGTGGTGAGGATGGCGAGCGCGGTGACGGCCAGCACCACCGCCTCACCGCGGTGTTCGCGCCACAGCGGGAGGAGTTCCCGGACCGGGACGAGCTTGCACCCGGCGTGCACCAGAACTCCGGCGAGGGAGGCGAGGGGGATGACGCCGAGCGCGGCGGGGAGCAGGGCGGCGAACAGCAGGAGCCACACGCCGTGCAGGACCCGGGAGGCTTTGGTGCGGGCACCGGCCTGGACGTTGGCCGCGCTGCGGACGATGACCGCGGTCATGGGCAGTGCGCCGAGGAAGCCGCATACGGTGTTCCCGGCGCCTTGGGCCATGAGCTCCTTGTCGTAGTCGGTGCGCGGGCCGTCGTGCATACGGTCGACCGCTGCCGCGCTGAAGAGGCTTTCGGCGGAGGCGATGAGGGTGAAGGCGAGGACGGTGCCGAGCAGGGCGATCTCGCCGAGGCCGGTGAAGTCCTCCAGGGCGGGCGGCTGGACCGATTCGAGCAGCCCTTGGACCTCGACTTTGGCGATGGGCAGGGAGAAGGCCGCGGTCGCGGCGGTGGCGAGGGCGACGGCGGCCAGGGGTGCGGGGAGCGCCCCGGAGATCCGGTCCGGCAGACGCTTCCAGAGGACGAGGACGGCCACGGTGCCGGATCCGATGGCGAGCGCGGTCAGTGACCGCTGGTCCACGGCGATGTCGGCGGCCAGTGCCGGAAGTCCGGCGATCTTGTCGATCCCGGAGCGGGGTGCCTGGAGATCGGCCATGGCATAACACTGGCCGAAGATCAGGACGAGTCCGATGCCCGCGAGCATCCCCTGGACGACGGCGACCGAGATGGCACGGAACCAGCGCCCGAACTTCAGGAGTCCGAGGGCGAGTTGGATGACTCCGGCGGACAGGACGATGACGCCGAGGGCCGCCATTCCGTGGGCCTGGACGGCTTCGTGGACAAGGACGGTCAGTCCGGCGGCCGGGCCGCTGACCTGGAGGGAGCTGCCGGGCAGCACACCCGCGACGAGGCCACCGACGATGCCGGTGACCAGGCCGATTTCGGCGGGCACGCCCGAGGCGACGGCGACGCCCACGCACAGGGGCAGCGCGACGAGGAAGACGACGAGGGAGGCGGTGAAGTCCCGTCGCAGGGCCACGGGAGGGGGTAGGGAGCGCATGGGTTCCTCACGTGAGGTGGGGAAGGACGAGCCGGTGTGACCGTGTGTGCGAGGAGCCGCGGGTCACAGGGGCAGGAACGCTGCTTCGCCGCCCGTGGCGCGGTGGGCGAGGACGGACCCGGTGTGGACTTCGTAGTACCAGGCGTGGAGCGTCAGCCGGCCGTCGGACAACCGCTCGGCGACGCAGGGGTAGGCGCGCAGCCGGTCGAGCTGGGCGAGGGCGTGGTGCTGCACGGAGGCGGCGACGACCGGGTCGTCCCGGTCGTCGGCGAACGCCTTCAGCTCGGCGGAGGCGCCGCGCTCCAGCCAGCCCCGCACCGCCGGCGCGCCGGACAGGTCGTCGCCGCGGACGAGGGCTCCGACGGCGCCGCAATGGGAGTGGCCGCACACGACGAGGGCGCGGACGGCCAGCACGCGCACCGCGTATTCGATGGTGGCCGTCTCGCCCGCGGGGTGGTCACTGCAGTACTCCGGCACGATGTTGCCCGCGGTCCGCAGCTCGAACAGCTCACCGGGGCGCGCACCGGTGATCAGCGAGGGCACCACCCGCGAGTCGGAGCAGGTGATGAACAGCGCTTCCGGGTGCTGGCCGGCCTCCAGGGCACGGAATTCCTCGGCACGCTCGGTCACGTGCGTCGCGAACGATCGCGCGTTGGCTATCAGGGACTTCATGTTGGCCCGCCTCCTGCGCCTGATGCATTTCAGGCACGGTGTGTTCAAGGTCAGCATTGGAGTACTTCGCGTGCGAGGGCTTTCCGACGGGTCGACACAGGGGCGCTGTGCCGAAAACGACCGGTTTTCCCTGCGGTGGCTTCAGTGCCGCACAGCTTTCCACCGCAGGGGTGGCACGCTGGAAGCGTGTGCGGTCCGGAGGCGGCCTGATGGTCCCGGCATCCCCGTTTGGTTGAAATTCGCTGTAGTTCTTTGAACGCGCATTGCCTGGAACGCGAACTCTGCCGAGAACGCGCTTCGCTGACCATGCGTCATGAAATGCCACACCGCAGTCGGGGAGCGGTCCCGCGCTGCGGCCACGTCCTTCTTTGCCTGTACGTTACCTTAGCTCGACAGGTCCAGGCAGCTCAATAAATGCGCTTAACTTATTGCTGGATGCATAGTCGGCAGTACGCCCTGGGGGCGTACGCCCCCAGGGCCGCCTCACGCCATCGGCAGGACGTCTCACCACACCACCGCCACACCACGCCCCCGCCACACGGCCACCCACCCCGTGGCATCACCACGGCTCACGGAGCCCGGCTCGCCTCGGTGGCCGACCTTCCGGAGACCTGCGGCCCGTTACTCGGTCGACTCCCAGTTGAGTGATGCCCAAGTGTCAACTCACCGGTCGGCCAACCTCGAAACGATCATTGCCTTACTCAACGTTGACACTTTCTTGGGCATTCCTTTACGGTCTGACGGAGCGACAAAAGAGCAGGTCACCCGTCGCATACAGCACTGTTTTCGGAGGTCGAGATGGACAAGCTCATCAAGAAGATGGCCCAGGACAGCGTCTGGAAGGGCTGGGTCGCGGCCAACTCGGCGCGGGACGCCGCGAAGAGCGGTTGCATCAGCGTGGCCAAGTCGGGCTGCATCAGCGCGGCCCCCAAGGCCGGTTGCATCTCCTGACGACCGTCCGCTGAACCCGGGGGAGCGAGCCCGGCCGCTTCGGCGCGTCCGCGGCCCGCTCCCCCGGCGCACGGCCCCCTGGCTCCATGCGGGGCTTCCGTTCTCCGAGCAGACCCGAGGGTGAGAATGAACGGTCAGCCGACCGCCGACGTCGTCGAGCGGATCAGGGACATACCGATCTACCAAAGGTCCATCGAGCGGGGATACTTCCCCATACTCGAGAAACCCGAGATAGCGCGCGACTTCCCGGACAACTGGATGACGCCCCGGCTCGCGGAGGCACTCGCGGCCGGTGAGGCGGAGTTCGTGCTCTCCACCGGCACGAATCACGCCCGCATGCAGATCATCCGCCCCCCGTACTTCCTGCTCAACTCCTATTACCGGCTGTGGAGCGAGCATCCCGACATCGCCGCCACGTGGGACCAGGGATGCCAACGCGTGTCCCTCACCACGGTGTTGGCCACGGAGCACGTCGCCCGGGTCAACGCGAAGAAGCGCGGAGCCGAGCCGGACGCCGTGCCGGCCCTCGAGGAACGCCGGCTGGACGCCCGCACGCTCTACCTCAACCTGCGGCTCGACCCGGCATTGTGGGAACGCGCGGAGGTCGAGCGCATGCTGGCCGAGATCCGGACGGCGCGGCAGGCACATCCGCGGGGTTGGTACCACCTCGACTGCTCCGGCTATCACCTGGCGCATCTCGTACGGAAGGTGAACGAGTGGGGCCTGTGGGACCAATTTCCGCAGCCCGCCAGCATCATCCACGCCTACGAATACACGCCGGTGAATGTCCGCCGTTTCCTCCAGCGCCACTTCGCCTGCCCGATCATCGACCTGTTCGGCAGCACGGAGCTGGGCTACCTCTACTACAGCGACCGCGACGGCCGGTACTGGCCGTATCTCGACCGGATGAATGTGGAATTGATTCCGGTGGCCCCCGGAAGTCAACTCTTCAACCTCATCGTGACGAGTGTGCGGAATCCCCATATGCCGCTGATCAGGTACCGCTCGGGAGACTGCGTACGCACCCTGGACGGCACACCGGACCCGGCCAGGATCTCCCGGTTCTGCGGCCGGGAGAAGGAATTGCTCCCGGCACCGCACGGCCCGGTGGCGCAGGGAGATCTCGACGACAGCGTCGGCCGCGCGTCACCACACGTCTTCCTCCACCAGCTCCGGCCCTCCGGTGACGCGGAGGCCGTGCTGCGGTACACGACCTTCCACGACGCGCCTCTCGAGCCGGCCGAGGCAGCCGCGCTGGAGCACGGCGTCGGTGAACTGACCGGGCGCCGGTGCCGTACCGAGCACCGCACGCACATCGCCATCGGCAGGTCCGGCAAGTACGCCTGGCTCGCGAAAGACCTCTGACCCACCCGACGGGAGAATGGTGTGACCACCCCACAGCCGACCGTGTCCGCCGAGGACCTCAAGGCCCTCCTCGGCAGCCGACTCCACGACGAGGTGGTGAAGCACTTCACCGACAGGACCGAAGCGGCGCCGGACCACGTCGAACGGCAGGTCCTCGAGTGCCTGCGGTACCTCTACCTCATCTCACGCCACCGCGAGCGGCTCAGCGGACTCTTCCTGCCCGTCGAGCAGGACATCGACGAGATATGGCACTACCTCATTCTGCAGACGCGCGAGTACGGTGAACTGTGCGAGAAGAGGCTGCCCGGCCGGTTCTTCATCCATCACCGGAGCATCGGCTACGAGGACTACCAACAGGAGCCCGGCCGTGAGCAGGCGATCGAGGAGGCCCTGCGCTGGATCCCGCTGTACTGCCGGGAGTTCGGGCCCTTCGACGAGGGCGCTCTGCCGCACTGGACGATCGTGCGGTTCCTCCACCAGCGATTGGACATGTCACTGGAGGACATCGCCGCACTCGAACCGCAGGCAGCGGCGTAGCACGCGCGCCGCGGACGCCCGCGGCACCGACGGGACCACGGCGCCCGCACCACCATCCGGCGTGGCATCCGGAGCGACTTCCCACTCCGGGGGACAGGGAAAGGCATGATGAGCGCTCGGTCCGGCATACCGGCCACGCACGGCAATCCGGAGGCCCCCCAGCAGCGGCGGGTCCTGACCGTCCTGGTCGTCTCCCAGGTCCTCAGCGGCGCGGGGCTCGCCGCCGGTATCACCGTCGGCGCGCTGCTCGCCGAGGAGATGCTCGACTCCACCGGCCTCGCCGGGGTGCCCAGCGCCCTGTTCACCGCCGGGGCCGCCCTCGGTGCCATGGGGGTCGGGCGTCTGTGCCAGCGCTGGGGACGGCGGCCGGGGCTCGCCCTGGGCTACGGCGTCGGCGCGCTCGGCAGTCTCGGTGTCGTCGTCGCGGCCGCCGTCGACAGCGTGTATCTGCTGTTCCTCTCCCTCTTCGTCTACGGGGCGGGCACGGCGACCAATCTGCTGGCCCGGTACGCGGGGGCGGACCTCGCCTCGCCCGCGCGCCGGGGCCGCGCGGTGAGCACCGTCCTCTTCGCCACCACACTCGGCGCGGTCGTCGGTCCCCTCCTGGTGAGCGCCACGGGCGATGTCGCCCAGGCCTGGGGAATCCCCCGCCTCGCCGGCCCGTTCATGCTGGCCGTCCTCGCCTTCACGGCGGCCGCCTCCGTCCTGGGCACCTGCCTGCGCCCGGACCCGCTGCTGCTGGCGCGCGCTCTCGCGGCGGCCGGCACGGCGCCGGGCGACGCCGACCGCACCGGGGGCCCCGACGCCCGGACGGACACCCGCGCCGTCGCCACCGGCGCGGCGGTCATGGTCGTCACCCAGCTCGTGATGATCGCGATCATGACGATGACGCCCGTCCACATGCGGGCCCACGGGCACGGCACCCAGGCCGCGGGGCTCGTCATCGCCCTCCATGTGGCGGCGATGTTCATGCCTTCGCCCCTCACGGGCATGCTCGTCGACCGCCTCGGCCGGCTGTGGGTCGCCGCCGCGTCCGGTCTGACCCTTCTCGCGGCCGGAATCCTCGCCGCCGTGGCGCCACCGCACTCCGTGCCTGCCCTCGCCGCGGCCCTCGTCCTGCTGGGGCTGGGGTGGAACTTCGGGTTGATCAGCGGTACCGCCATCGTCACGGACGCGGTTCCGCTCGCCCGGCGTGCCGCGACTCAAGGCACGGTCGACGTGGGCATCGCCATGGCCGGTGCGACCGGCGGGATGACTTCGGGCCTGGTCGTCGCGGCCAGCGGATTCCCGGCGCTGGCGGCGGGAGGGGCCGTCCTCGCGCTCGCGATCGTCCCCGTGCTCGCCCTGGCCGGTCGGCCGCCGCGTGCCGCCCCGGCGGAAGCCGTCGCGAGCAAGCAGCGGGTGTGACGGCTACGGCCCGCGGTTCCGGCATCGGGCGCACGGCCGGGGAGTCGGGCGTGGCCTCCCCGGCATCCGCGCCCGGGCACGGGAGCGGGTCCGTCCGCTACGGGGCGGCGCGGCGGGAGACGATCCGCTTGATGCCCCACCCGGTGACGGCGAGAACGGTGCCCGATCCCAGGGAAGCGAGGAACGGGGGCAGGCCGGCGCGCCACAGTTCTTCCCTGGACAGCCCGCCGGGCCGGGCGGACGGACGGTCCGTGGGCCGCGTCGGCGCGGCGGCCGCCGAGGGGGACTCCGCCGGGGCGGCGGCCCGGGCGGCGGGGGCCGTGGGAAGGACCGCGGCGAGGAAGGCCAGTGTGATGACCGCGCGGCGGGCACGGTAGCGCACCGGCGCCGCGCGGTGGTGGCTTTGGCCATGAAGGCGGTCGTGGAAGTCGTGCTCTTTAAGGTGGTTCATGACGCCCCTCGATGGGGTGGGGACCGGGCCGCCGGTCCTGCTGCCCGCTGGTCTGCGGCGGCCCGGTCGTATGCGAATCCGGCGGCGATCACCGTCGGCTCCTCCAGTCGACACCTCGGCTCGGCAGGGCTGACGCATCTGCCGTGCAGAGAGTTGTCAGATAATCCCCGGCGGTACACCGGGGTATGGAAGGATCGGCTCCTCTGACACGATCTGACAGCAGGGAGCCTCGGCTATGCCCGCACAGATGCGGGGTGGGCGGGGGCCGGACGGGGCCCTGCTCCGGCTACGCGACGCGATGTGCGCCTTGCGCGAGGCCGCGGGCAACCCCTCGTACCGCAGGATCTCCGAGGCCGTCAATCGGGACAACTCCCTGCCCGCGACCGCCTCGCACACCACGGTCGGGGAGATCCTCACCGGCCGGAGTCTGACAGGATCTGACACCCTGCACGCCGTCGTCCTGCAACTGCTGCGGATGAGCGACGGAGGGAAACGGCCGGAGGGCGAGGTCTGGCCGGAGATCAAGGCCTTGTGGACGAAGGCGGACCAGGAGAAACGCCGCCCCCTCCCCAAGTCCGTCCAGGCGTTCGCCTCTACGGTGCGCGAGACGGTCATGAACCGGTTGGGTGCCGATCCCGACGCCGTCAGCCGCGCTCTGCGGCTGCGCTTTCCCACCGCCCCGGCCGCTGCGGTCTCGCCGACCGCCCTGGCCGCCGTCGCCCGGGGTGCGCGACTGCCGCACCGCCACGAAATCGATCAGCTGCTCGCTCTGCTGCCCGACGGTCAAGGCCTCCCCTCCGAAGAGCGTCAGACCCTGATGTGCTCCTACTTCGCCGCCCTCCGTGACGGTGACCCCGCCCGGTACGAGGAGTACATGGCGGAGGACGAGCGTGCCGCCCGCCACGCGTACACGAGCACGCTCGAGGACGAAGTGCGGTCACTGCGCCAGGAGTTGCAGGAGACCGGGCGGCAAGCGGCCCGTGGCACCGCCCTCGCTCTCCGGCGCAAGGGCGACGCCGAGCGCCTCCAGGTCGAGCTGAAGCGGGTCAGGCTGCACGAGTCCACCGCGCAGCGGGAAGCCGAGCGGCTGCGGACGGACCTCCAGGCCAACATGGACCAGCTGCGGCGGCTGCAGGACCGTGTCACCTCGCTACAGGGCGAGCTCACGACCGCCCGGGTGGAGACCTCCCAGGCGCACGCCCTCGCCACTCTCAAGGAGGCCGAGGCCACGGTCGCCTCGGCCGCCGGCCATCTCCGCCCCATGACCGGTCCCCCGGCCTACGACTCCCCCGGCACCTACGATCCCGTCAGCTACGACCCCGGCACCTACGATCCCGGCGGTTACGGGGGTTTCACCGGCTACGACCCCTCCCCGGTGAACTCCCTCGAGTACGCCCATCCGTACGGCCTCGGCAAGCCCGACGTGGCATGGCCGGTCGGGTGGCCTTCGCCTGCGGCCACCACGCCCGCTCCCCCGCAAGGAACGCCTCGCACGGCATACGGGTGGGCGCTGCTGGGCCCGCTGCCGAGCGTGGCCGCGCCTGCCGCCACGGACCACCGGGACGTCCCACCGGCAGGCGCGGGCCGGGAGTTGGAAAGGCCTCCGGCGGTCGCCCGGACCGAGCCCCCACTCCCCGCCGGCCCTGCCCTCGGCGAGGATCCGGGCCGGGAGGCGGAAAGCAGCCGCTCGGACAAAGGGCTCTTCGGGCGGCTGCAGTCGATGTTCCAGCCGGGCCATGGCCGCCACGCGCGGCGCCCGCACGACTGACCCCTTTCCGCTTTCAGCCCGCGGCCTGATGCCGCGTCAGGCTCCAGATCACCTCGGTGCCGGAGTCGGCGGGCGGGAGCGGGGGCTGGGATCTTCGCATGCCGATGCGCGTGAAGTTCAGCCGGCGGGGCACGGCTCCGCTCGCGTGGTTCCCCGCGTCGTGCACGATCTCCACCGCGGCGACGTCGGACAGTGCGAACGCGGCCGTGACGAGGAGGCGGGAGGAGTCGGTCGCCAGGCCCTTCCCGGTGTGGTCGGGGTGGAGCCAGTAGCCGATCTCCATGACGTCCGTTTCGGGGCGCCGGAGGAGTCCGCACGACCCGACGGGGTGCCCCTGGTGGTGCACGGAGTACTGAAAGGAGGTACCGGCGTCCCAGTCCCGCTCGCAGGAGCGAAGGAACGCGAGATTCTGCTCGGCGCTGTAGCCATCGGCCCAGGGCATGTACGGACGAAGGTGGTCCAGGGCCTCGGTGACCAGGTGGAACGCCCACTCCTCATCGCCCGTACGCCAGCGGGCCAGGCGGACCGTCCGATGCTCCAGGGCCTCAGGTGGGCGTTCCATGGCACATCTCCCTCGAACAGGCTTCTGGGCGGCGGTTCGCATCCCACCACACACGTGGTGGCCCCGCCAGAGGTGGTGCGGTCCCGGGCCGCCGAGAGGGAATCCGCATGCATGCCGAGGCCCGCTCAGGGCAGACGGCTGTCTGGAGGTTGATGACTATGGTTCCCCTGATCGTTGTACTTCTGCTCGCCCTGCTCCTCTTCGGTGCGGGTTTCGCACTCAAGGCGCTGTGGTGGGTCGCCCTCATCGTGCTCGCCATATGGCTGCTCGGCTTCGTCATCCGACCGACCGCAGGTGGCGGCGGCCGACGGAGGGGCCGTTGGTACCGCTGGTAGCCGCCGTGGGTACCGCTGGTAGCCGCGGTGTGTGAACAGCCACCCTCACACGCCATCGAAGCGGGGGGGGGGGGGGGGGGGGGGGGGGGAGGGGGGGAGGGGGGGGGGGGGGGGGGCGTGGCGCCTACGAATAGGGGCGGCCAGAAATAGAGCGGAA
>NZ_JBVIQR010000025.1:36776-39512 GCF_055576875.1 Streptomyces sp. NPDC033229
GAACCCAACCCCCCCCCCGTCCCACCCCCCCCACCACCCCCCCCCCCCCCCCCCCCCCCCCCCGGGGGGGGGGGGGGTTGAAAACCCCCCCCCCCCCCCCCCCGCTTCGGGTTCGGGATATCGCTGCCTTCACCCACCGGCGCCAGGTGCCCCGGAGCGATGACGGACTCGACCCCCTATGCGACGGCGTCGCTCAGCATTCGGGCCGTTCCCGGCGGGCGGCCAGGGAGAAGGGGTGCCCGGCGGGGTCGGAGTAGATCCGCACATCGCCGGGGCCGCCGTTGTCCTTGGTGTCCAGCGGCCGGGCACCGAGAGCGATGGCCTCGCGTTCCGCCTCGTCCATGTCGTCCCGGGCAACGAGGAGGCGGAGGTGCGCCTGCTGGGAGTCGTCCGGTCGCGGCCAACTGGGCGGCGCCAGACCGTGATCCTTTCGGATCGCCAGGTGGGCGCCGTCGAGGCCGACGACCTCGATGAAATCGGGGTCGGCTCCCGGTTGCGTGCGCGCGTCGAGCAGCGTGGCGTAGAACTCCGCCAACGCCTCGGGCTCGGCGCAGTCCAGAATCAGGACACTGGTTTTCGCGACGGTCATCTGATATCCCCTCACCACGGTCGGAAAGGCCGGTCGCGTGCGTCTTCGGGACTCCTACCCGCAAACCGGCGCGGCACCGCGGCGGGCCCGGGCCCGGGTCCGAGCGGCCGCACGTCGGGGGTCCGGCGCGGCGGCAGGCACCATGGTGGGCATGAGCGTCTTCATCGACATCGCGGGTCTGGCGACCGCGGACATCGTCTTCGAGTTGTCCCCGCTCGCCGAGTTGAGCCTCGCCCTGCACACCTTGTCCGAGCCCGGGCACCACCCGGGCTTGGCGGGCTGGGCCACGGCCACGGCGACCTCGCTCGAACCGGATCTCGCGGGCCGCCTCTGCGAAGCCGACTTCCTCTGGCGCAATACGTTCTCCGACCTCTTCATGCCGTTCGCCGGGGTGCGCGGCGGTGACGGCAGGACCCGGCCGACGCTCGCCGAGGAGCTGGACCTGCTCGACCGGCTGGACGACGAGCAGTTCGTCTCGACGGCCTTGGAGTTCTGCAGCCTCGACTCGTACAACACGGGCGGGGTGTCACCGCTTGTCGATCCGGCGGCACGCGCACGGGCGTTGGAGCTGGCGACGGCCCGCGGTCCGCAACAGATGGAGTTCACCGAGCGGCTGCTCAAGGACCCCGATTCGGTACGTGTGTGGGTGCGTCGTCTCGTCGAGGACTGCGACGCCGCCTTCTTCGCGGACACCTGGCGCCGGGTACAGGGCAAGCTGGCCGCCGACGCCCGGCACAAGACACAGCTGTTGCGGCGGAAAGGACTCGGTCACGCACTGACCGCGGTTTCGCCGGCCCTGGCCCTGGAGGACGGCGGCGCGCGGATCCGTGCCGACAAGCTGTCGGAGGGGCAGGCGACGGCGACGGACCCCGAGGTGGGGCCGGGCCTCACCTTCGTGCCGTCACACTTCGGCTGGCTGCATCTGATGATCCTGCATCGGCCGGGGTGGCGTCCGGTCGTCCACTACCCCGTCGGCGGGCCCGAACTTCCGGCGCCCGCATCGGTGGAGCTGCTCAAGCTGCGGCTCGAAGCCCTGGCCCACCCCGTACGGATGCAGGTGTGCCGCACCACGGCCCGCGCCCCGCACACGACGGGGGAACTGGCCGTCATCCTCGGCATCAGCGCACCCGAGGTCTCCCGCCATCTGGCGGTGCTGAAGAAGGCCGGCCTGATCGTCACGCGCCGTCGTGGCCGGTACGTCATGTACCAGCTCGACATCACGGTGGTGGCCCGGCTCAGCAGCGACTTCCTGGAGGGGATCCTGCGCTGAGGGCCTGCCCGTGGGTGTTCCGGGGTGTTCCACCGGGCCCGACGCCGGTGCGAAACCTGGATTCCCGGCCTGTCCATGGCCGCCCGTCCCCCGGACGGCACCGTTGCCGGACACCCGCTGCGACCATGATGGTCCTGGGGCTCGACGACCGCCCTCTGCCGAGCGGCACCATCCACTACGCCGCTCCGTTCGGCATCGGGCCCGCGCCTTCGTCCGGCTCTGCCGGGGAGTTCCCGGCCCGGCCGACGCTCGGCTCGAATTTCGCGCCCCGGCGATCGGTTTCAGCACTACGAACGGCGGATGGCGGTGCGATGACGATCACCATGGGCGGCCTACGGAATGAGTCCGTCAGCCTCCTTTTCCGGCCTACTGACCGGCTCTTCAACTCTGTTGATGAACATCGGCCTCTAGTATCGGGCGAGCTCGCGAGATCTTCTCGGGAGAAAGTGTCAGGGAGGCATTCCTGTGCGCACCATGAAGGCTATTGCCGCGTTCGCCCCTGTGGTTCTGGGCATGCTACTCGCCGCTCCCGGCGCCGCCGTGGCGGCGGGCGACGAGCACACATCGACCAGTGCCCGGCAGATCAACGCTCCCGCATTCGGCAACTTCATCCTGCAAACCGGTACGGCGCTCCACGAGACGGGCGACAACTTCGCCACCGCGACGGCCGACTGGGACCGGGACGGCCGCCCGGACCTGGTCGCCATAAAGAAAAACAGAACCGGCACCAACAGCACCGAAGTCCACATCCTCTCCGGCGCCAGCAACTTCCAACGCTACATCCTCCAGACCGGCACAGCACTCCACGAAACAGACGACTCGTTCGACTTCGCCATAACCGACTGGGACCGAGACACCCGCCCCGACCTCGTCGCCA
>NZ_JBVIQR010000025.1:39611-122697 GCF_055576875.1 Streptomyces sp. NPDC033229
GAAAAACAGAACCGGCACCAACAGCACCGAAGTCCACATCCTCTCCGGCGCCAGCAACTTCCAACGCTTCAACCTCCAGACCGGCACAGCACTCCACGAAACAGACGACTCGTTCGACTTCGCCATAACCGACTGGGACCGAGACACCCGCCCCGACCTCGTCGCCATAAAGAAAAACAGAACCGGCACCAACAGCACCGAAGTCCACATCCTCTCCGGCGCCAGCAACTTCCAACGCTTCAACCTCCAGACCGGCACAGCACTCCATGAGACGGACGGAACGTTCGACTTCTCCGTCGCCGACTGGAACCGTGACGGCCGCCCGGACCTCGTGGCCGTCAAGAAGAGCCGCACGGGGACGAACAGCACCGAGGTGCACATCCTGGGCTGAGTGCCCCGCGCATGTCCCGGACACCGCGTCGGTCCGCTCGCCCCCCAGGGTGCCGAGCGGGCCAGCGTCACGTTCGTTCCGGCGTCCTCCGGGGCGCGAGGTCGGCGCGATTCGCCCGTGTTCGCCCGCGCGCCCGGCGGGTAGGCGGCCAGTTGGCCCGGCGTGCGCCGGGCCGTGCCAGGACGACACATGTCCAGCGCCCGTGGAAAGGACACGCTCGTGATACGTCCCACCACCGCCACACTCGTCGCCACCGCCGCCGCGATCAGCACGGCGCTCGCCGTGGCGGCCGGGGCGGGGGCCGCCCAGGCCGCTCCGGCGGAAGCGTCCGCCCCGCCCGCGGTCGCCACATGCGGCACCTCCGACCTGCGGATCTCCTTCCGCGACCGGCTCGGCGGCGGAATGAACCACGCCGGCGGCACGCTGGAGCTGAGGAACACCTCCGGCCGCCTCTGCGCATTGCGCGGCTATCCGGGGCTGGGGTTGGAGAACGCCCGTCATGCCTCGCTGCCCACCCGCACGGTGCGGGGCAGCACCTGGTACGCGGACGACCCCGGTAACAAGGTCATCCGTCTGCGTCCGGGTGAGGCGGCGCAGGCCAACGTCGCCTGGACCCACTCCGGCACCGAGGCCCGGCGCGCCGACCATCTGCGGGTGACGCCGCCGGGTGCCACGACCTATCGCACCATCGCGCTGGGCGACATCGTCGACCACGGTGAACTCCACGTCACCGCGGTGGCCCACAAGGTCCCCGTGCGCGACTGACCCCCGCCGCCCGTTGCGGCGAACCGGTCATCTTGGGCCGGCCCGCGTGGCTGCGCCCCGCCCCGGGGGAACCCTCATCTTCCCGAGCGCCGGAAGCGGGGCGCGCCGCGAGCAGAGAGGGCTGGGCATGAGCGACGACTTCGTGCTGGATGTCACCAGGATCCGCGAGGACGCACGGCGGAAGATGGAGGCGGGGCCCGTCACCGACTCGTACGGCGTCGACAGCGAACGGGTGATCGACATCCTCAATGACGTCATCGCGACGGAGATGGTGTGCTGGCTGCGCTACACGCGGCACGCCATCTCGGCGACCGGCATCGACCGGGCGCAGGTGGCCGCCGAGTTCACCGAGCACGCGGCGCAGGAGATGCAGCACGCCATGCGGGCGGCCGA
Source organism: Streptomyces sp. NPDC033229 (assembly GCF_055576875.1). NCBI lineage: Bacteria > Bacillati > Actinomycetota > Actinomycetes > Kitasatosporales > Streptomycetaceae > Streptomyces > Streptomyces sp. NPDC033229. The sequence continues at coordinate 41,161 of NZ_JBVIQR010000025.1, forward strand.
GCGCGTCTCCCAGCTCGGTGGCGAGCCGGATTTCGACCCGGCGACCCTGGCCCGGCGTGCGCACACCGACTACACCACCCCGTCGGCGAGCGATCTGAAGGAGATGCTGGAACACAATCTGCTCGCCGAGCGGATCGTCATTTCCAGCTACCAGGAGATCGTCCGCTGGCTGGCGGACCGCGACCCCACCACGCGCCGACTGCTGGAGTCCATCCTCGAGGAGGAAGAGGAGCACGCCGACGACATCCTCGACCTGCTCGGCGCGTGATGCGGTCGCGGCCACCGCAGACCCTCCCTCACGGGTCGTGGTGGGTCCGCGCGGTGTCCGGGGATCCGCCCAACGCCTGACGTGGCACTCTCGGCTCTTCCTGGTCCGGTGCGGCGGCCTCCTGGGCGGGGGGGTCGCGGCGGCGTCGGTCGCCCAGTGCGCCGATGGCGAGGAGGACACAGGCGACGGCCACCCCGGTGAGAAGAGTGAACGTGGGGGTGGTGGAGCTGAGCATGGCACCCGCCAGGGTCGCGCCGCCCGCGTAACCGATGGCGGCGATCGCCCCCATCACCGAGTAGCCGGCGGCCAGTGCGGCGGGCTCCAGTCTCTCGCGCACCGCCATGTGCCGGGTGACCTGGGCGCCGGCGTACAGCACTCCGGCGACCGCCAGCGCGGCCACGATGGCCGCGAGGCAGTGGCCGAGGGCCGCGGACATCACACAGCCCGCGATGCCGAGCACCAGGACGAGCCCTTGCCGCTGGGGGTGGCCCGGCCAGCGCCGAAGCCCGTAGATCATGGCGCCCAGCACGGCGAAGCCCGATTGCATGGTGAGCATGGGGCCCACCCAGCCGATGGGCGCGCCGCACTCCTCCATCAGCGCGGGCAGCGCCAGTTCCGACAGGGCGAACAGGATGAGCGCGGCGGCGCCCGCGAGATAGGCGGGCCAGGCGGGGAGAACGCACCGCAGGAGTGAGGGGCCGGTGCGGGTCGTCTCTTCGGACTCCCATCGCATCGGCAGCGCGCGGAGCGCCTTGGCCGCGGTGAAGGCCAGCAGGGCGGCCACCCACAGGGGGGCGCAGGAGGCGAAATCCAGAGCCAGCCAGCTGACGAGTGCCGGGCCGACGGCCGAGGTGGTGTAGGCCAGCATGGTCTCGGCGCTCAGGACGCGGGGGCGCAGTTGTGCGGGCACCTGGGTGGTGAGCAGCGTGCGCAGACCCGCGGGGCTCGCGGCCGGGGCGGCGCCCGCCAGAGCGGCGAGCGCCGCCAGGAGCACCGGATGAGCGCCCCGCAGCATGCCGAGCGCCGCGAAGGCGACGGCTCCACCGCCGAGCCCGCAGGCCAGCTGGCCGACGACGCGTTTGGGTCGTAGCCGTGGCCCGAGGATTGCCCCGCCCACGACCTCGCCCAGCGTGAACGCCGCGGCGAGAAATGCGCCCAGTGCGTAGCCACCGGGTTCCTCGCGGACGAGGAAGACGCAGGCCAGCGGCATTATGGCGACGGGCAGTCGGGCGGTGGTCATGACCGCCGCCCAGATCAGCAGGGGACGGGTGACGAGTTCGCGGTATCCGGCGGGATGTGCCGGTTCCGAGGCGGTGTGTCCCATGTCCAGACAGTAGGGTCGCAGTCGATCTCCTTGGGGAAATCTGCAGCGGGGGTCGTCTTGTGGGACGCACGAGGGGGACATGAGGGGAAAAGACACCCCGTGCGCATGATCCAGCGCGCGGCGCACTGCTCGTGCGCACGGCGCGCGCGGCAGGGCGCTGGCGCCTCGGGGGCTTGTGCCGCCGACCGGTGTCCGGCGGTCGCCTACCGACCCGTATCAGGACATGACGATATGACGGGTGAACAGCAGGACAAATGCCCCCGGTCCGCGGTTCGGGGGGAGAGGGACCACGAGGCCGGGCCCCTCGACGCCGACGGTGACGGTGCTCGCGTCGTGGCCGGTCAACGCCGGAGGTAGAAGCGAGTGGTGGTGCCCTGCGGACGGGTGTGGGTGCGGACCAGGTCGGTGACGTAGTGAACCATGAGCAGGCCCCGGCCACCGGGCTGGGTCGGCGGGGGCGGACAGCGGCCGGCCAGGGGGGCGCTGATGTGTCCGCCGTCCTCGACCTCGCAGACCAGGTGGTCGCCCTCGGCCCAGACCCGCAGGGTGCCCGCACCGCCGCCGTGCACCACGCTGTTGGTGGTCAGCTCCGCCACCGAGAGTTCCAGATCACTGTGGCGGCCGTCGGGCAGCCCGAACCCCGTGGCGAGTCCGGCGGCGAAGTGCCGGGCGTCGGAGAGGCTCTCCGCGTCGAAGGTGAAGGCGGACACTCCGGGCGGCAGGGGCAGGGGCTCGTTGTACCGGGCGATGACGCGGTCGGGCGCGTAGGCGTCGCTGGTCCGCTCCAGGCCGCCGCTGACGACGACGGGATGGGTGGCCTCGGCATCGGCCAGCACGGCGGCGGACAGCCGGCCGGTGTCGTAGGGGCACAGGATGGTGACGTCGCGTCCCGTGAACGCGTAATTGATCAGCGCCTCGTGCTGCGCGCACGCCGGGTACTCCGCCGCGGTGCGGCCGGCCCAGATCGGCTCTCCGATGATCCGCGCATGACGGCCCTGATGGGCGTCGGCGAACGCGCGCAGGACACGCGGAATGATCCGGCCCGGATTGCGCCCGGCCTGTTGCATGTCGATGAGGCGCACCGAGTCGGCGTGCTCGCCCAGGGCTTCCCGGAGCAGCGTGAGGTTCCTTTCGGGGACGGCCACGGCCACCGGCTCCCCCGCGGCCAGTCCGTCCCGGATGAAGGGCACGGTGGCGGTCAGGTATTCGGTGTCATCGCGGTAGAAGAGGGCAGGGTGTACGAACGCCTCGTCGCTGACCGTCACGCCTGTCATCCCGTTACCTCGATCACCGTCAGATCGGACCAGAACATCTCCAACGCGCGACGCAACGACGGCGGTGGTCCGTGGACGACGATCCGCCGGCCGGCGCGGCCGAGCCGCTGGGCCGTGAGGGCCAGGGCGGAGGTGCCGGCGACGTCGACGAACGTGACGGCCGACAGTTCCAGGTAGGCGTCCCCGCCGGACGAGAGCAGGCCTTCCAACGCGTCCTCCCACTCCGTCTGCGACGTCAGGCTGATCTCGCCCGAGGCGGACATTCCCGGCCGGTCCGCGCAGGGGCGGATGTCGAGAACGCCGCCTCCGGGCGCTTCGTCGCCCGCCCTGACCTCGTGTGGCCCATCCATGGACTCGCCCCCGCCTTCCGCCGCCGGTGGCCAGTATCGCCCACATCCCTTCGTGAGGGGGGTGGCCGGGACACGAAAACCGGCCGCGACCCGTGCGGGGCCGAAGGACGGACCGGTCCGCAGCGAACGGGTGGTTTCGCGCCTCGGGTGCCGTCGACGGGGCAGGCGGGTCAAGGAAGGTTCCGGACCGACGATGGGTGTGGCATGAGCGATTACGAGCGTTCCCGTACGATGCCCGCGCTGCCTGAGCATGTCTTCGATCAGGCGAGCACGGTGAGCCGGCTCGCCAGTTGGCTGCCGTCGGACCTGCATGTGCAGGAGGCGCAGGGGCTCCCGGCCGTGACCGTGCACGAGGACCGCACCGGCGAGGACGCGGCCGCGTTGTTCCGCACGCAGCCGGACCGGCTGCGGCTGGAGTGGGGGACACGGGACAGCTCGAGCTACGCCGGATGGCTCCAGGTCACCGGCGTCGGAGTCGGCGCGAGCGAGGTGACGGTCCATCTGTCCTTCTTCGACGAGCGGCACGATCCCGGTGAGGAGACCGTGCGCACCGCGCTGGAACGGAGTCTGGAGCGCTTGGAGGAGCAGGTGCGCCTCCGCGTCGACAACGCCGGATGAGCCCGCGCACCGCCGCCCACCGTCGGGTGATTCCCCACGGGAGGGGGCATGACCGGGATGAGCCGGGGCAACACGTGTGCCCATGGACGATACCTCCGGATCGGCATCCGACATCCACGGCGGCCCGCGCTCCGGGCGCCGTCGCGGCCCCGTCGCGCTGTGCGGGCTCGCCCTCTCGCTCGCACTGGTGGCGGGGTGCGGTGACGGTGACGGTGACGGCGGCGGGAGCAGCGCCACGTCGTCCACGCCGTCCGCCGACGCGGCGACGGCCACGGGACAGCTCACCGAGGACCAGGCCGAACGCAAGGCACTGGTGCCGGCGGCGGAGGTCGGCTACAAGCGCGCCGCGGACGCCGCGTCGGAGAAGGTCCCCGGCAGCAGGCTGGTCTCCGTGGAGCTGAAGCGCGCCGCCGGGGCGGGTCCCCAGTGGCACACCGAGGTGGCGGCCCCGGACGGCACCGCCCACGTCGTCCGCGTCGACGCCGTCTCCGGAAAGGTCCTCGAGTCCCAGGCGAAGGCGGACCAGGACGACGGGGACAAGCAGGAGCTGGCCGACCGTCTGAGCAAGGCCAAGGTCTCACCGCGGGACGCGGCCGCGACGGCCCTCGGCAGGACCAAGGGCACGGTCACCGCCGTCGAGCTCGACGACACGGACGCCGGCAAGGTCATCTGGTCCGTCGACGTCGTGACGACCGGCGACTGGAACAAGACCACCTTCGACATCGACGCGACCCACCGCAAGATCCTCCGCGAGCACGTCGACCGCGACTGAGGCCGGCGTGCGGGGTGTCGGCACCGGTCAAGGGCACCATCCGGTGAGCCGGACGCCCGTCGACTGAGCCACCCGGGTGCGCCCGCTGCGCCGTTCGCGGGATGCTGCGCGCGCTGGCCCGGCGCGGTGGCAGGCATGTTGTCGCCGGGCCGCCGCATCAGCGACCCGCGTGACCCGGCACCGTACGGCGGCCAGCCCGGCATCCATCGTCGCGCGCGCCGTCAGCCCGAGAACGAACGGAGCAACCCATGCGTATGCGACACCAGCTGGCCACGGCGGTGGCGGTACTGGCCGTGAGCGGTGCGGCCATCAGCCCCGCCCTGGCCACCTGTCCCCGCACCAGTTCGGCCGACGACACCTTCCTGCGCACCGCTCACCGGGGCAATCTGGCCGAGATCGCCACCGCGAAGGACGCCGGCAAGAACGCCACCACGTCCTGTGTGAAGCGGGTCGCCAAGGTGCTGCTCCGCGACCACATGAAGATGGACGACGAGGTGAAGAGGGTGGCGGACAAGGTGGGGACCTCTCTGCCGAGCTCCCCCACCGACGAGCAGAAGAAGCAGCTCGCGCAGCTGCGGGCGAAGGCCCACACCAAGGCGTACGACATCGCATGGCTCAAGGCACAGGCCGCCGGGCACGAGAAGACCCTGGACCTGATCGACCACGAGATCAAGTACGGCCACAACGAGAAGGTCCGGCACCTGGCGAAGAAGCTCCGGCCCACCGTCGCCATGCACCTCGGTCTCGTACAGGGCGGCATCTGTCACGACAGCCACAAGAACCACAAGGCCGCCGCGGGGAACGGCCGATAGACCGCCGTAACCCCTCCCACCCCGGCCGACGCGAGCGGCGACGGCCGGGGGCTCGCCCCGTCATCAACGGCGCCGCCCGGTCATTGCCGCGCGCCGACCGGGGAACGCGTCAGGCGACGGGGGACTCATCGGACATGACGCACGAGCCAAAGGAGTGAGGCAGATGAAGGTCGGCTACAAGCTGGCGACGGAGTCCTTCGGGCCGGGTGAGCTGATCCGGCAGGCCGTGCGGGCCGAGCAGGCCGGCTTCGACTTCGTGGAGATGAGTGACCATTTCCACCCCTGGCTGGACAACCAGGGGCATTCGCCGTTCACCTGGACGGTGCTGGGGGCGATCGCGGTGAAGACCGAGCGGATCGGCCTGGTGACGGGCGTGACCTGCCCGACGGTGCGCTACCACCCGGCGATCATCGCTCAGGCCGCCGCGACGCTCGCCCTGGTTTGTGACGGCCGCTTCACCCTCGGTGTCGGGTCCGGGGAACGGCTCAACGAACACGTCATCGGCCCGGGGTTCGCCGGCTCTGTCCGGGTGCGCCACGAGATGCTCCGCGAAGCGCTGGAGATCATCCGGTCGCTGTGGCGCGGTGGCTACCGCTCCTATGAAGGCAAGCACCTGCGGCTGGAGGACGCGCGGGTCTTCGACCTGCCGGAGCAGCTGCCGCTGATCCCGGTGGCAGCCGGCGGGGCGGCGGCGGCCCGGATCGCGGCCGAGCTCGGGGACGGGCTGTTCGCGACCGAACCGAAGTCGGAGCTCGTCCGGCACTACCGCGAGGCCGGTGGCAGCGGACCGTGTTATGCCGAGGTGCCCATGGCATGGGCGGCCGACGAACACACCGCCGCGAAGGCCGTGCTGGAGACCTCACGCTGGGCTGTGACGGGCTGGAAGGTGATGAGCGAGCTGCCCAACCCGGCCAATTTCGACGCCGCGACGAGCACCGTCCGCGAGGAGGACATCCTCGAGCAGTTCGCCTGCGGCCCGGATCCCGCCCGCTACGTCGAGGCCGCGCAGGGGTACGTCGACGCCGGCTTCGACCACTTGGTCATGCAGAACGCCGGCCCGGACCCGGACGGGTTCATCGACTTCTACCAGCGGGAGCTCGATCATCGGATCCGGGCGCTCGAGCCGAGCTGACGCGTAGCGGTGGGGCTGTTTCCACCGCGAGTCGGGTGGTGACGGGTTCGCCGGCACGGCGCGCCCCTGGGAAAAGGTGGATCCGGACCGATCACCCGGACCCACCCGACGGCCACAAGGGGCGACAGCGGACCGCCACCCCTTGTGTGATCCGTCAGGCGGTCGCGGTGTCGGTCGCGGCGGGCGCCGGGGGGAACGGGATCGGGGCGAGGGCGGGGATCAGCGACTCCTCCTCGTAGTCGAGATGTGCCGTCAGCTCGCGTGCCATGCGGTTCAGCTCGGTGCGGAAGCGCACGGGGTCGGCGCCGCCGATGTCGGCCAGCAAGGCGACCAGCTCGCCCTGGAGGCGTGCGACGGTCCGGTGTTCGTCACGGAGCCGGTCGAGCACGGCTGCCAGATGGGGGTGACGACTGGCGCGTGCGGGGAAGACATACGCGTCCTCACCGGTGTGATGGAACTCCAGGGACTGGCAGAACGCCAGGCAGTGCTGCCGTATCTGCAGTCCCAGCCCGGGCGCAGGGGGTTCGCCGGGCCGGTACGGTCCGCCCGCGCGGCGAAGTGGGCGTCGACCTCGGCGGCCACATGCCGCAGCTGTGCGCGCAGCCAGGTGTGGACCTCCAGGAGCTTGTCGGCGAGGGTGGCGACCTCGCCCGGCCCCTCCCCCGGCTCGATTTCGGTACGCTCCAGCGCCACGACCGGCAGGAGCCGGGTGGTGCGCATCTGGTAGTCGGCGTATCCCGGTTCCACCAGGGCCACTTGCGCGAAGAGGCGGTCGCGCCGCGTGCCTTCGGCGGGCACCGCGATCGCTTCGAACTCCTCGGTGCCGAGCTCCACCCGCACCAGCGGGTGGGCGAGCAGATTGTGGTACCAGGCGGGGTGACGGGGCGCGCCGGCGGCGGAGCCGATGACGAGCAGCAGGCCGCCGACGCGGACGTAACCGAGCGGAACGATGTGCTCCTCTCCCGACTTCGCGCCGGTGGTGGTGAGAAGGAGGAGGTCGCCGCCCTCGAAGGGGCCGCCGACCTTTCCGTCGTTGGCTCGGAACTCCTCGATGACGGATTGGTTGAAGGAGGTGGGCATGCGGTGTCGGATCTCCGGAGCAGTACGCGATTCCACGGTGGCACCGTGGTGAAGGTGGATGACGATGAGGCGCGCGGCACTCGATGCCTCACCCGGAGACGGCGCCGGTCACACCGGAACAGCCGTCGGAAGGCATGGCGGCGATGACGTCACACGGCGGTGCCGGGGCACGGTGGCGCGTCCCGGTTGGCTTTGTCCGCCTCCTGTCGGCAGGATGATCGCCGTGACAGAGATTCGAACGCCCCGACTGATGCTCCGCCGCTGGCGCGAGGACGATCTCGGCCCGATGGCCGACATCAACGCCGATCCGGAGGTCATGCGCTGGGTCGGTGACGGCTCGGTCCGGGACCTGGAGGAGACCGCCGAGGACATCGAGAGGTGGGAGGAGGAGTGGGACGACGAGGGCTTCGGCCTTTTCGCCGTCGAGCTGCTCGCCTCCGGTGAACTGGCCGGGTGCGTCGGTCTTTCCGTCCCCGTCTCGCTGCCCGGGCTGGAGCACGAGGTCCAGATCAGCTGGCGGCTCGGACGGCAGTTCTGGGGCCAGGGTTACGCGTCCGAAGGGGCCCAGGCCACGTTGGAGTTCGCCTTGCAGGAGCGTGGGCTCGACCGTGTCATCAGCGTGTCCCGGCCGGGCGACGACGCCTCTCGGAACGTGCTGCGCAAGCTCGGCATGACGCAGGAGCGCGAGATCACGCATCCCGAGTACGACATCCCGCTGGTCGTCCACTCCATCGATCTCACGGAATTCACCGCGTAGAACCGGCCGTCGGCCGGCGGAGGCGGACACTCCGGTCCAACCGTCGCACAAAGGTTTCTTTCTCCATGCAACCGCACAAGCGCGCAGCTCATCTGTAGAGCTGTGGACGGCGTTTGCCGCCGCGCCGGTGGGTCACCGAGGCCGTGACCCACCGCTCTTGTTCTTGTTGCTGGAAAGGTCGACTGACGTGCACCTCGGATCGAGCCGTCGCTCCGTACTGTTGGTTTCCGCTCTCACGGGCTCGATGATGCTCACCGCGTGCGGGGGCGGCTCCGGTTCCGACGGGGGGTCGGAAGCCAAAATCACCGTGAGTCCGGCGGGCGGCAAGGATGTCGCGCTCGGCTCACCGATAGCGGTGAAGGCGGACGGCGGACGGCTCACCCAGGTGGACGTCAAGGACGACAAGGGCAACAAGGTCACAGGGCAGCTGGCGGCCGACGGTTCCTCCTGGGCCTCGGACGGCAAGGCCGGCCCCCAGACCACGTACACCGTCCGGGCCACGGCCAAGGGCGGCAAGGACGGCAAGGGCAAGGAGTCGTCCTCGACCGCCACCTTCACCACACGGCAGGCGCCGACGGTCAACAAGCTCACCAACACGCCGAGCAACGGGCAGACCGTCGGTACGGGCATGCCGGTCTCGATCCTCTTCGACAAGCCGGTGGACGACAGCAAGCGGGCCGAGATCGAGAAGTCCCTGAAGGTCACCACCCAGCCGAAGGTGGAAGGCTCCTGGGGGTGGGTCAAGGACTACTCGGGCCAGGACCGGATCGACTGGCGGCCCAAGACCTACTGGCCGAGCGGGACCAAGGTCTCCGTGAACGGCTCGCTGTCCGGAATCAACTCCGGTGAGGGCGGTTGGTTCGCGCGGAACTACAACTTCGGCTTCACCATAGGCGCCGACCGCAAGGCCGTCATCGACGTCCCCGGCCACACCCTGACCATGTACGAGGACGGCAAGCCCATCGGCGACATCAAGGGGTCGGCGGGCTCCCCCACCGACCCCACGCGCGGCGGCATCCACACGGTACGCAGCAAGAACGCCGCGGAGACCATGGACTCGGCCACCATCGGATACGGCAAGCAGTGGATGCTGGACGCGAAGTGGGTGACCCATCTGACCGCCTCCGGGACCTTCCTGCACTCGGCGCCCTGGAACAACTCCATCGGCGTGGAGAACAACAGCCACGGCTGCTTCGGCATGACCACCAGTGACGCCAAGAGGGCCTACGACTTCCTGTCCATCGGCTCCACCGTCGAGGTCAAGGGCACCACCAGCACCAAGAAGACGGATGTCGGCAACGGCCTGGAGGTCTGGCAGGAGAACTGGGAGCAGTGGCAGCAGCGCAGCGCGCTGAAGTGACACCATCCCGGCGCGCGCGGTAGCGACGGTGTCCGTCCGGTGCCACGGTGGAAAGAGGCATCAGGGCCGTAACGCCGACGACTCAGGAGAGTGTCATGCCCCGGATCACCCCCAGCCTCTGGTTCGACACCCAGGGCAAGGAGGCCGCCGAGTTCTACGTCTCGGTGTTCCCGAACTCCGAGATCAGGCATGTCACCTTCTACGGCGAGGCCGGCCCACGGCCGGCCGGCACCGTCATGACCGTCGAGTTCGCTCTCGACGGTCAGCCGTACACCGCGATCAACGGCGGCCCCGAGTTCACCTTCGACGAGGCGATCTCGTTCCAGATCGACTGCGCCGATCAGGACGAGGTCGACTACTACTGGGCCAAGCTCTCCGAGGGGGGTGAGGAGGGCCCGTGCGGTTGGGTGAAGGACAAGTACGGGCTGTCCTGGCAGGTCGTCCCCGCTGTCCTGGAGGAGTTGCTGGCCGATCCCGACGAGGGGCGCTCCCAGCGGGCCATGAAGGCCATGCTGGGCATGAAGAAGCTCGATGTGGCCGCGCTCCGGGCCGCCGCCGAGCAGGCGTAGCCGGAGGTCGGAAGGGTGCGGCCCCGGGGCTGCCGCGAGGCGGGCCGAATGGGTGTCGTCCCTCCCCGGTGCGTTTACGCGCGCCGGGGAACCGGGGACCTCGTCACGGTGCTGATGGGACACCAGCGAAAGGCGAGGCACCGTGGCAACGCACCCCGCCCCCGACCGGCCCCCCGGTCCGGGCCGGTCCGGCGATCCTGACCGGACTACCACCTCGACAGTGATCCTCCGGGTCAACGGCGTGCCCCGGCGGCTGACCCTCGACAACCGGACGACCGTGCTCGACGCCCTGCGCGAGCACCTGGACCTCACCGGTGCCAAGAAGGGGTGCGATCACGGACAGTGCGGGGCGTGCACCGTGCTGGTCGACGGGCGGCGTATGAACAGTTGCCTGTTGCCGGCGGTCGCGTACGACGACGCCGAGATCACGACCGTTGAAGGACTGGCGGGATTGGCGGGGCAGGCCGGTGACGGGTTGCATCCGCTCCAACGGGCTTTCGTCGACCGCGACGGATTCCAGTGCGGCTACTGCACCCCGGGGCAGCTCTGCTCGGCGGTCGGGGCGATCTCCGAGGCCGCGGCGGGTCATCCCTCGTACGTCACCCCCCTGACGGATGGTCCTCCCGGCCCGGCCGTCCCCCTCTCCCCCGACGAGATCCGTGAGCGGATGAGCGGCAATCTGTGCCGGTGCGGTGCGTACCCGAACATCGTCGGCGCGATCGAGGACGTGACGCGGTGAGGAGGTTCGCCTACACACGCGCCGAGGACGTGGACGCGGCGATCGCGGCCCTGGCCGACTGCCCTGACGGTGTGTTCCTCGGCGGCGGTACGAACCTGGTCGACCTGATGAAGCTGGGCGTGGTGTCCCCCGGTCTGCTGGTGGACGTCAGCAGGCTGCCCCTCGCGGAGATCCGGGAGACGGCGGGCGGCGGCCTGTGGATCGGCGCGGGCGTCCGCAACAGCGACCTCGCCGCCCACCCGGCCGTACGCACCCGCTACCCGGCGCTGTCCCAGGCGGTGCTGGCGGGCGCGTCCGGCCAGCTCCGCAACGCCGCCACCACGGGCGGGAACCTGCTCCAGCGCACCCGCTGCCTGTACTTCCAGGACGTCGGAAAGCCGTGCAACAAGCGCGTTCCGGGCAGTGGCTGCCCGGCCCGCGAGGGTGTCCACCGTGACCTCGCCGTGCTCGGCCATTCCGAGGCCTGTGTGGCCACGCATCCGTCCGACATGGCCGTGGCTCTCGCGGCGCTCGACGCCGTCGTGCACCTGCGGGGACCGGAGGGCGAGCGGACGGTCGACCTCACGGACTTCCACCGGCTGCCCGGCGACGAACCCCACCTGGACACGGTCATCCGCCACGGCGAGCTGGTCCTCGCCGTCGAGCTGCCGCCCCCGCCGACGGGCGGCTCCGGATACCGCAAGGTGCGCGACCGCGCCTCGTTCGCCTTCGCCCTCGTCTCCGTCGCGGCCGCGCTCGATGTGCGCGAGGGCACCGTCCACGACGTTCGGCTGGCGTTCGGCGGTCTCGCCCACAAGCCGTGGCGGGCCCGCGCGGCGGAGGACGCGCTGCGGGGGGCCCGGGCCACCGAGGAGTCCTTCACCCGGGCCGCCGACGCCGAGCTGGCGGCCGCGGAGCCACTGCGCGACAACGCCTTCAAGGTGCCCCTCGCGCGCCATCTGGCCGTGCGCGTCCTCAGCGGACTCGCCGGTCTCGGCGGCACCGCCGCAGTCACCGAGGGGACCACCTCATGAGCACCACGAGTACGCCCGGCCCGGTACGCGTCGAAGGGCGCGAGAAGGTCACCGGGGCGGCCCGGTACGCCGCCGAACACACCCCGCCCGGCACCGCCTACGCCTGGCCGGTTCCCGCCACGATCGCCCGGGGGCGCATCGTCTCGGTCGACGCGGGGCGGGCGATGGACGAGCCCGGGGCCCTCGCCGTCCTGACCCACGAGAATGCCCCGCGGCTGAAGGACGTGGACGACGCAACCCTGCTCGTCCTGCAGAACGACCGCGTGCCGCACCGCGGCTGGTACGTCGCGCTGGCGGTCGCCCGCAGCCTGGAGGCCGCGCGCGCCATGGCCGCCGCGGTGGAGGTCACGTACGCGGCCGAGGACCACGACGCCGCGCTGACCCCCCACCACCCGGGCCTCTACACCCCCGACGAGGCCAACGGCGGCTTTCCCGGCAGTCGCGAGTGGGGCGACTTCGACGCGGCGTACGCGCGGGCCGCCGTGCGCGTCGATGCCACGTACACCATGACCGGTCTGCACAACCACCCCATGGAACCGCACGCCACGAGCGCCCGGTGGGAGGGCGACCACCTCTTCGCCCACGACTCCAGCCAGGGCGCCACCACCGTCCAGCAGACACTGGCCGCGCTCTTCGGCATGGACACGGAGCGGATCACCGTCGTCTCCGAGCACGTGGGCGGCGGCTTCGGCTGCAAAGGCACGCCCCGCCCGCAGGTGGTCCTGGCCGTGATGGCCGCCCGGCACACCGGGGTACCCGTCAAGCTCGCGCTGCCGCGGGCGCAGCTCGCGGCCGTCGTCGGTCATCGACCGCCAGTCGTCCAGCGCCTCCGGCTCGGCGCGGGCGAGGACGGGACGATCAGCGCCCTCGCGCACGAGGTCACCACTCAGACCTCCACCGTCCGGCAGTTCGTGGAACAGGCCGCCACCCCCTCGCGGACCATGTACGTCTCGCCGCACAGCCGGACCACCCACCGGGTCGTCGAGCTCGACGTCCCCAGTCCGTCCTGGATGCGGGCCCCGGGCGAGGCCTCGGGGATGTACGCGCTGGAGTGCGCGATGGACGAACTCGCCTGCGCCACCGGGGTGGACCCCGTCGAACTGCGGGTGCGCAACGACACGGCGACCGAGCCGGACAGCGGGAAACCGTTCAGCAGCCGACACCTGGTGGAGTGTCTGCGGGAGGGCGCGCGGCGCTTCGGCTGGCACGAGCGTGATCCGCGCCCCCGCTCACGCGCCGAGGGCCGCCAGCTCATCGGTATCGGCGTGGCCTCCTCCTGCTATCCCGTCTACGTGGCGCCCTCGTCGGCGGAGGTGCGGGTGGACGGGGCCGGCCGCTATTGCGTACGGGTCAACGCCACGGACATCGGTACGGGCGCCCGTACCGTGCTGGCGCAGATCGCGGCCGAGGCGCTCGCCGTGCCGATGGACCGCGTCGCGGTCGAGATCGGCAGCAGTGCCCTGCCCGCCGCCCCGCTCGCCGGGGGTTCCTGCGGGACCGCCTCCTGGGGGTGGGCGGTGCACAAGGCCTGCCGGGCCCTGGTGGACCTGATCGGCGAGCACGGGGGGACGCCCCCGCCCGGCGGTCTGACGGCCACCGCCGACACCTCGGACGACATCGAGTCCGAGCCGCCGTACGCGAAGTCCTCCTTCGGCGCGCAGTTCGCCGAGGTGCGGGTCGACGCCGACACCGGCGAGATCCGCGTCCGCCGTCTCCTGGGCGTCTTCGCCGCGGGCCGGATCCTCAACGCCCGTACCGGGCGCAGTCAACTCATCGGCGGGATGGTGATGGGGGTGGGAATGGCGCTCCTCGAAGGCAGCACCCTGGACACCCGGTTCGGTGACTTCGCCGAGCGCGACCTCGCCGCGTACCACGTGCCGGCCTGCGCGGACATCCGCGACATCGAGGCGCACTGGATCGACGAGCACGACCCTCATCTGAACCCCATGGGCAGCAAGGGCATCGGCGAGATCGGCATCGTGGGCACGGCCGCGGCGATCGCCAACGCGGTGCACCACGCGACGGGCGTACGCGTCCGCGACCTGCCTCTCCACCCGGAGAAGCTGCTTGTCTGACGGTGTTCGCCGACTCGGCCCCCGGCCCGTTCACGGGTCCAGGGGGCGCTTACCTACCGCTCTTGCCCTCTCCCGGGGCGGTCCCCTCCTCCCCCGCGGCCTCCTCGGCCGGCGGAGCCTCCGCCTCGCGCCACTCCTGGGCGCGCGTCGGCCTCCCGGAGCGGGTCAGGCCTTGCACCTCTTTCTTCAGTTCGTCGTCCCGCTTGGCGCCGTGCTTGCTGCTTCCCCGGTCCATCGTTCCTCCTGATCACCGCTTGCCCGTGGGCCCGGCCCGCCGTGGCGGAAGGCCGAGCCATCGAGTACCCGGCCCTCCTTGACGCAAACCGGCGGGTCAGACGACGGTGCCCCGCCACTGGCCGGACTCGGTGCCACGGGACTCGATGAAGGTCTTGAAGCGCTCCAGATCGTCCTTGGCCTGGCGGCGGACGAAGCCGAGCTTGTCGCCGACGGTGTCGACGATGCCTTCGGGGGCGTGGTCGAACTGCAGCATGACCTTGGTGCGTGCCGGGTCGAGGCGGTGGAAGGTGACCACACCTGCCTGACGGACCTCGCCGGACACGCTCGTCCAGGCCACGCGCTCGTCAGGGATCTGTTCCGTGATCTCGGCGTCGAATTCCCGGGTGACGCCGTCGATCTTCGTCACCCAGTGGGTGAGGGTCGGCGTGCGCTGTTCGATCCGCTCGACGCCCTTCATGAACCGGGGGAAGTCCTCGAACTGGGTCCACTGGTTGTAGGCCGTGGTGACCGGAACGGCGACCTCGACGGACTCCTCGATCTGTGACATGACGTCTCCTCCTCGGTGAATCGGACTCGGTGAGTCGGGCGAAAAGATCGGTCCCCCAGCGGGTGCCCGCGATTCCGCTTCTCAAGGCATCGGATCTCGAGCGCATCAAAAACGGCCTCAGAAAAGGCAAACGGGAAAGGCAACGTCGTTCTCCGTGCCGCCGGGGCGGCGGTCAGGGCGTGCGTCGAGCAGGCGGGCGGGCGTCGCCGCGGTTCCGGCAGAACGGGCGGTCCCGGTCGGCGATCCGTGCCCGTGGACCGGCCGCACGCAGGACGACGTCCAGGGCCCGGTCGGGGTCGGCGGCGTAGCAGTCGCTGAACCACGCCATGTTCGCCTCGACGACCGCCCAGTCCGAGCCCGCGCCGTTTTCGGGGGTCGTCAGCAGGCCGACGTCCACCACGACCGCGCTGGGCAGGCTGTCACCACAGGTGGCCAGCAGGTCGTCGGCGAACTCCAGGACGGCGTCGCGATGGTGGTGTCCGTCAAGGGGCACGGAATCGGAACGGCCGTAGGTGGCGTACTGCGAACCCGTACGGACCTCGCCGTCCAGGACGAACAGCCGGAACTCCACCGCCCAGGTCACCACGTCGCTGATCAGCACCGGCGATTCCGGTGGCAGCTCCGGGCCCTCGGGCAGGGAGCCGCCGGTGTCGTGGACGGCGGCCCGGAAGCTCTTGTCGCTGGGCGGCTTGACGAAGGCGGGCTCGGACAGACGGCGTGCCTCGCCCAGGGTCGACGTGGTGATGTGCCGTCGGGTGTACGCGTGGGGCAGGCCGGCCAGCCAGTCGTCGTCCGGTTCGAGAAGGGCGACGGCGAGTTCGTCGACGACGCCCGCCGCGAACACGGGGCCGCCGTAGTAGTGCCCGCCGTTCTCCTCCGCCGTCGTGTCTGCCACACCGCCGCGGGCGGGGAGGAGCTCGACGCCCATGCCCCGCCGCCGGGCGGAGGACGCGAGCAGTTCGCGGGTCGGGGTGTACTGCGGCGCCAGCGCCAGGAAACCGTGCTTCACGATCGCCGACGATCGCACCGATGGCGCCGGGGCGTCCACCTCATCGCGCGGGCGGTCACGGCCTGCCGCCCCGGGACGGGCCGCTGGTGCGCGCGACGCTGAGGCTGACCGTATAGCTCTCCTCCACCATGCCGTCCGGGAAGAGGCCGGTCAGGCGGTCGCGCTCGGCGGCGAGGAAGGCGTCGGCGGCTTCGCTACCGATGACGAGGAAGGCGGAATGGCTGCCGAGATTGCCCAGATGAACGTCGATCGGCACGCGGCGGGACCAGTGCACCTGGCGGTTGACGAGGCCGAGCCCGGTCGGCGGGAGGCGCAGGTGCACGGGAGCGAACCGGGTGCTCTCGGCCTCGCCGAAGAAGTGGCGCAGACGGATGGCCTGGTCGGCGATCCACGGGACGGCGGTGTCGAAATCGTTCCACCAGAGGGCGAGCGCGCCGCCGGGGCGCAGGACGCGGAGCGCTTCGGGGACCGATCGGCTCCGGTCCGTCCAGTGCCAGGCCTGGGCGTAGGTGAGGAAGTCGACGGAGGCGGAGGCCAGCGGCAGGTGGTCGCCGTCGCCGCGCACGACCGGCACGTCGGGGAGGGCCCGGCGGAACTGTGCCGCCATGCCGTCACCGGGCTCGACGGCGACGACGTCGGCGCCGCGGGCTCGCAGAAGGCGGGTGGCGATGCCGGTGCCCGCCCCGACGTCCGCGACGCGGGCCCCGGCGAGCGGGCGCCCGGCAAGCTCCTCGACGGCGTCCAGGAGGGCGGGCGGATAGGAGGGGCGGTGCGCCGCGTAGCGGGCGGCGGCCGCGTCGAAGGAACGGGCACGCGAGGAGGTCGTCATGGCGGACATCGTCGTCCGTCCGGGGCCCGACGGCACCCCACTTGGACCGATCGCGTCGATGAGTGGGGATTACGAGGCCATGAACAAGGAGGGAGTCCTGAGGGAGGGAGACATGCTGTGCACGATGACCTCGAAGGAGAACCTCATTCAGGCACGCTGACGCTGTGGAAGCCGCCCGCCTGACCGCCGGGCGGGACCGGCTCACGCAAGCGGGTCGGCTCACGCGGACAGACGGAAGTGAAGGCTGCCGAAGGCGACGTGGTCGCCCGGACGGACGCACACGGTGCCGGCGATGCGGAGGCCGTTGACGTACGTGCCGTTGCGTGAGCCCAGGTCGGACAACCGCCAGGAGTCGCTCACATAACGCAGTTCGGCATGCCGACGGGAGACCGTGTCGTGGTCGAAGCGCAGATCCGACAGCGGGGAACGGCCGATGCAGAGCGGCTTCGGGTCCGGTGCGGGAAGGCGCAGTCCGGGCAGGCGTGCCAGGTGCCGGGCCTCGCGCAGACGGACCCCGAGGGCCGAGAAACGCGCCACCGCGCGGACGATGGCGTCCGAGAGGCTTCTGCGGGCCGGCAGATCGGCCACGATGACGTCGATCTCGGTCCGGCTGCGGGCGGTGAGGACGATCTGCATGCGGTGCATGAACGTGTCGTGCGAGAGCCGGCCCTCGCCGGTGCCGGCCCGCAGCACCTCGAGCGCCCGGTCGCGCTCCGCCTCCGACGGTCGCCGGCTCACCTGCGTACGGAAATCGGGAGACGTCATGGGGTGATTGTCGGCCCACCCCGCCCCCGGTGTCCACAGGCGATCAGACGGGCTGCGGTCAGCCCCCCATGCGGGCCGCGATGCCGTCCAGGACGTAGTCCAGGCCGGTTTCGAAGCGCCACTGCGCGTCGTCCTTACGGCGGGCTCCCCGGGCGTAGCGCTGGAAGGCGGGATAGCGGCCGGTGCTCATGAGCCACATCATCTGGGGAGCCAGCGCCGTCCTCACCTCGTGGCCGCTGGACCAGCCCTGACCCTCCATCAGCTGCCGTAGGGCGATCTCGGAGTGGGTGCTGCCGTAGGTGTACGCGGAGACGGTTTGCAGCACGGACATCATCGTGTCGGCGTCCAGGCCCAGGCCGTCGAGGGCTGCCAGGGCCCGCTCCGTCACGGCCATCCGGTTCGGGGTCAGCTCGAGCACCGTCTGCGGTTCGGAGAGCCGGGTGAGCCAGGGGTGTTCGAGCATCAGGGCCCGTGTGTTGAGGGCGAGCGCGCGCATGCTCTGCCGCCAGTCGGTGGCGGCGGGGACCTCCAGCTCTCCGTAGACGTGGTCGACCATCAGCGCCAGGACGTCGTCCTTGCCCGACACGTAACGGTAGGCGGCCATCGGCGCGACCCCCAGGGCGGTGGCGAGCCGCCGCATGGTGACGGCGTCGAGACCTTCGGTGTCGGCGATGCCGACGGCCACGGTGGCGATCCGATGAGGCGTCAGGGCTGCTGCCCGTGGGGTGGGCGAGGGGCGTTCGAGCCGCTCCCAGAGGGAGACCGGGGCCTCTTCCTCGCCCTTCTTCCGGTCGGTCACGGGTCGGGCTCCTTAGCTGGTGTGTGTACATCGTATCTCCAGTAGACAGCGTACACAGCGGTGTGTACGTTGTACGCGACTCGATACGACGTACACGGCGAGGCCTGACGTACTCACGTCACGGCCTCGGCCGCCCATCACTGCCAGGGGGATCAGCGATGCACGAACACGACGTCCACAGTCCGACACAGGAGACGGAACGGGACGAACCACCGGCACGCCGCATCTACTTCGGCGTGTTCGGCCTGATGCTCGGCATGTTCCTGGCCATGCTGGACGGCCTGATCGTGGGCACGGCGCTGCCCACGATCGTCGGCGAGCTCGGCGGACTGAACCACTTGTCCTGGGTGGTGACGGCCTATCTGCTCACCACTGCCGCCACCACCCCCATCTGGGGCAAGCTCGGCGACCTCTACGGCCGTAAGGGCGCCTTCATGACCGCCGTCGTACTCTTCCTGACCGGCTCGATGCTCGCCGGGCTCGCGCGGGACATGGGCCAGCTCATCGCGTTCCGCGCCGTACAGGGCATCGGGGCGGGCGGGCTGATGGTCGGCGCCCTGTCGATCATCGGCGTGCTGGTGCCGCCGAGGGAGAGCGGCCGTCTGCAGTCGATGATCGGCGCGATGATGCCGGTCGCCTTCATCGGCGGCCCGCTGGTCGGCGGCTTTCTCACCGACCACCTGAGCTGGCGCTGGACCTTCTACGTGAACGTGCCCATCGGAGCCGCCGCCCTGCTGATCGTGGGCAGCGGGATCCGGCTGCGCACCGAGCGGATCAAGGCCCGGATCGACTACGCCGGAGCGGGCCTGCTCACCGCCGGGATCCTGGCGCTGACGCTGCTCGCCAGCTGGGGTGGCACCAGCTACGCCTGGTCCTCGCCGGTCATCCTCGCCCTGGGTGCCGTCAGTGTCCTCACGCTGGCCGGGTTCGTGTACACCGAGCGGCGTGCCGAGGAGCCGGTCATCCCGCCCCGGCTGTTCGGCGACCGCAACTTCACCCTGGCCCAGATCCTCAGCTTCCTCATCGGAGCGGTGATGCTCTCGGTGACGAACTACCTTCCGCAGTACATGCAGTTCGTGCAGGGCACGTCCCCGACGGCCAGCGGCATGCTGCTGCTCCCGCTGATGTTCGGCATGCTCGGCGCCCAGCTCACGACGGGCCGTCTCGTCAGCCGCAACGGCCGCTACCGCGTCTACCCGATCCTCGGTGGTGCCGCCATGACCGTGGGCTCGCTCCTCCTGCTGCTGCTCGACGTCGACACCGGTACGGCCGTGGCTTCCGCGCTCACCCTCGTCACCGGGCTCGGCATGGGCCTGCTGATGCAGAGCACCATGCTCATCACCATGAACAGCGCCGACCCCCGTGACATGGGTGCCGCCAGCGGAACAGTCACGTTGATGCGCACCATCGGCGGCTCACTCGGCATCGCGCTGCTCGGTGCCGTCTACGCGAGCCGTATGGAGGCGAGCCTGGCCGGGAAGCCCGGCTCCGAGGCCGGGCATCGGGCGGCTTCCGGAGCCGGTGACGTGACTCCGGCCCTGGTGCGGGACATGGCCGCTCCCGTCCGCGACGCCTACCGGGCCGCCGTCACCAGTGGTCTGCACGGCATCCTCGTCGGTGCCGCCGTCGCGTCGGTGATCGCCTTCGCGACCGCCTGGTTCATCCGTGAGGTCCCCCTGCGCGGCGACTCCCCGGCCGAGGACCGCACCCCTGAGGAGGCCGCCCACCGTCCGACGACCGGATAAGGCCGGTCCGCGGTCGGCGTCCCGGGGCCATCGGGCCCCTGGGCGGTCTTATTTGATTGGGTGAATGCGGGAATACATCCTTTAATAGGGACCCTATGTTCTCTCCGCGTTCCTTGATCACTTACCCGCGCATGGCGCGCCATGCCTCCGCCCTGAGCGTGGGGCTGCCGCCCGACGAGGCCGTCGTCGTCGACGCCCCGGACGCGCCGCTGCGCACCGCCTTCGCCGCGGCCGCCTCCGGCGACTTCGGTGCGGCCCGTGAACTCCTCGCCACCACACGGCTCGACATGCAGTGGGAACGCCGCGACGCCTGCGTCTCGGACCTGGCCTCCTTCGCGCTGCACAACCCCGGCTGGCTGGACGCCTGGCTGTCCGCGGCGCCCGAGGACCCGGACGCCATGCTGGTCAAGGCGGACCTGTGCATCCGGCAGGCGTGGGAGATCCGCAGCTCGGCACGGGCCGACGAGGTGAGCGAGGACCGGTTTCGCGGCTTCTTCGCGCTGTTGGAGGACGCCGTCCCGGTGATCGGGGCGGCCATCGAGCTCAACCCCGCCGACCCGGTCCCCTGGCGCATCGCGCTCACGCATGCCCGGGGCTGCCAGGCGCCCCGTGAGATCTTCGACAGCTACTGGAAGGAGGCCACCGCCCGCTCCCCCCATCACTTCGGCTGTCACTCGACGGCCCTGCAGTATCTGTGCGACAAGTGGTACGGCTCGCACGAGGAGATGTTCGCCTTCGCGGAGCGCGCCGCCGACGAGGCGCTGCCCCTGTCCAAGCTGCAGTCGCTGCCGCTCCAGGCGGCCGTCGAGTACGTCGTCGTGGCCTCCGCCGTCGCGGACGGGCCGATCGACCCGGCCCGGATCGATGCCGCGATCCAGCGCGCCCTCGACATGGTCGCGCACTACGAGGCGGGCGACCCGGAGGTCGCCGACGTACGCAACCATCTCGCCCTGATGCTGGCCAACGCCGGCCGCTGGGCCGAGTCGCTGGAACAGTTCCGGGCCATCGGCGTGCACGCCACCGAGTTCCCCTGGGCCTATGTGGGGGACCCGCGCCAGGAGTTCCTGGAATACCGCACCGGAGTGCGGATGCAGGTCGCGGGGACCACCCCGTTCTTCGGCCGGCCCCCGCTGCCGACCCCGGCGGCCGTCCCCGCGCCGGCCGGTGCGACGGCGACCGGCGATCCGTATCCGGCGGCGGCGCACTGCTCCCTCGCCGTCGTCGCCGCGACCCTCGACACGGTCGCCGAGGCGAGCCCCACCACCGGGCCGCCCCTGCGCATGGCCACGGCCGCCAACGGCTGGCACACACTGGTCGAGATAGCGCTCCACCCCGACCCCGCGCGCCGCGGCTCGCTGCACACCC
The DNA here is from genome assembly GCF_055576875.1 of Streptomyces sp. NPDC033229. Taxonomy (NCBI): domain Bacteria; kingdom Bacillati; phylum Actinomycetota; class Actinomycetes; order Kitasatosporales; family Streptomycetaceae; genus Streptomyces; species Streptomyces sp. NPDC033229. Next base: position 62,600 of record NZ_JBVIQR010000025.1, read on the forward strand.
GGGACCGGCTCGTCACCGCGGCGGGCACCTTCACCACCCGGGAGCGGTGGCCCGCCCTGATACTCCACCGGTCGGGCGACCGGCACGGCTTCACCCTGGTGCACCAGGGCAAATCACTGGCCGAGCACCAGTGGGATCCGGCCGCCCCCGTACCCGGCCTCGACGAGGTGACGGCCACGGCCCAGGCGCTGGCCACCGCGTACGACATCGCCGACATCCGTCCGCTCATCGCCCTGCTGCGCGGCTCCGACGACGCCCCGCGCCGGCAGGCGGATCTCGCCGCGGCGCTGCGCATGCCGCCCCTGCCCGCGGCGTTCGGGACCCGCGCCGAGGCTCTCACCGAGCTGCCCGACGCCCGCATCCTCACCCGCCCCGGAGCGATGGGCGACTGGGAGAAGGCCACCGCCGCCGACGGACAGGCACCCCACCGGGTCTACACCGTGCGCAAGCCCTGGCACTGGTGGACGCTGCGTCTGCTCTTCCTGCCGCTCTGTATCACGATGGCGGTCCGGGGCTGGATGTCGGACGACGTGATGTTCCTCCGGCCGTTGCTCGCGTCCGTCTCCGCTCTCTACTTCGGCGGCCAGTTGGTCGGCGCCTGGCGGCGCCGCCCGCGCGACTGAGCCCTGCCGCCCGGCCGGTGTTCATCCGGCCGAGCGCGCGCAGGTAAAGGTGCAGGTGCAGGGCGACGGTGGATGCGACGAGTTCGGCGAGAGCGGAGAGACATCACGTGAACAAGCCTGACGAGCCGGCCCGGAAGGCGGTCGACGCCGCCCGCCGGGAAAGCGCGGTGGCGCTGGAGAGCGTTCTCGACCCCGGGGACGCCGAGCACTGGATCGCACTCGACCTCGGAATACGGCGGCTGTCCTCGTCCTGGCCCTGGTCGGACGCGCTGCCCTCCATGGCGTGGGTACGGGCCGGCGAGCCGCCCGCGAACGAACCGTCGCTCGCCGTGGCCCTGTGCCACCCCGACGGTCGGATACGACAGGCCGCCCTGGTGCGCGGCGCGGCCGTCCCGGCGTTGCTGCCGCTCGTCGCCGTGCGCTGCGCGGACTGGGCCGTCCCGGTCCGCGCGCAGGCCCGGGAGTTGCTGCGCTCGGCACTGGCCGGCCCGGATCCGACGACCCTGGCCACCGTGACCGCCATCGTGCTGCGCACGGCACGGCGCCGGCACGGTGAGTGGGCCCGGGAGCTGGTCGTGGAGACCCTGCGGCGGGCCGACGACGAGCTCACCGACGCCTTGCTGGGCACCCGGGACCGGGCCACCCGCCGCCTCGCGCACCGGATCGCGATCGACCGGGAACGCTTCTCCCCCGCCCGTCTCGCCCACCTCGCGGCCACCGACGACGACGTGGTCGTCCAGGACTTGTGCGCCGACGCCGCTCTTGCCCGCGCCGGGGACGGTCGGCATGACGAGATCCTCCGGCCGTTGCTGGGCTCCCGCCACTCGCGTGTGCGTGCGGCGGGGGTGACGGCGCTGGGCCGGACCGGACGCGCCGAGGAGGCCACGGTCTTCCTCGCCGACCGCTCTGGCGTCGTCCGCGCCTGCGCGCGGTGGGTTCTGCGCCAACACGGCCAGGACCCGCTGCCGCACTACCGGAAGGCGTGCGCCGGCCCGGCCGGGGCCGTCTCTCCGGGGGCCGTCGCCGGGCTGGGCGAGTGCGGCAACCGGGCGGATGCCGACGGGCTGCGCCCCCTGCTCGCGCATCCGAGCGGCCCGGTGCGGGCCCGCGCGGTCGGCGCGCTGCGCACGCTGGGCGCGGCGGACCCCACGTGGCTGCGCCTGCTGTTGGATGACCCGTCGGCGTCCGTCGTGCGCGAGGCGTCCGTCGCGCTCATGCCGTACGCCGCGGAGCTCCCCGAGGCGTGGCTGTGGGAGCGTCTGGCCGTCGACCGGTCCCGGCATGTGCGGACGGCTGCCTACCGTCTGCTGTCGGAGCACCGCAGCCTGGTCCGGTTGCGCTGTCTCCTGAGCCTGCTGGACGACCCGGAGCCGGGGCTGCGCGTCCGGGCCCGGGCCGCCGTGCCACGGTGGTGCCCCGCCGACGCGGCGTCGGCGTACGCGGCCCTCTCCCCCGTCGAGCGCACGCGCCTGAACGTACTGATCGACCGGGCCGAACCCGTCCTGGGCGGCCGGACGGTGGAACTGCTGCGCTGGTATCTGAGGGCAGACAGCGGGGACGGTGCCGCTCAACCGGCTGTGGTTCAGGAGGGCTTGGCCGCCCCGCCCCGATGACCGGGCGGCCGGGGCGCGGGGCGGTGGCGCCCGCGGGTGCTACCGGCCGTGCCGCTCCCCCGTGGACGCGGCGGCGGGCTTGGTTCCGATGACGACGGTGGCGTTCAGGTCGTCGCAGGTGACCACGCGCGGGACCAGCCCGCCGGCAGCGAAGGCCTCGACGGTCCTCGGTGCCTGACGCTCGCTCGTCTCGACCAGCAGGTGGCCGCCCGGCGCCAGCCACAGCGGCGCCGCGGCGGTCACCCGCCGCTGGACCTCCAGCCCGTCCGCGCCGCCGTCGAGCGACACCAGGGGCTCGTACAGACGGGCCTCCGGGGGCAGCAGTCCGATGGCCTCGGTCGGTACGTAGGGCGCGTTGGCGACGAGGAGGTCGACGCGGCCCCGCAGGGTGGTGGGCAGCGGTTCGTAGAGGTCGCCCTCGTAGACCCGGCCACCGGCCGCGGCGAGGTTGCCGCGGGCGCAGCGCACCGCGGCGGGGTCTATGTCGGCGGCGTGCAACTCGATCCGGTCCAGGGCCGCGCCGAGCGCGGCGCCCACCGCGCCCGAGCCGCAGCACAGGTCGAGGACGACGGGTGCGGTCCGCGCGGCGGTGGCCATGGTCTGCCGGGCGAGGGCGACGGCCTGGCCGACGAGGAACTCGGTGCGGCGGCGGGGGACGAAGACTCCGGGGCCGACGGCTATGCGCAACCCGTGGAACTCCGCCCAGCCGAGGACGTGTTCGAGGGGAAGTCCGGCGATCCGGCGGTCCACCATGGCGGCGAGGTCGGCGGGGGTACGTGCCGTGGAGAGGAGCAGTTCCGCCTCGTCCTCGGCGAAGACACAGCCGACGGCCCGGAGCCTGGTGACGAGGACGGATCGGGAGAGGGAAGAAGAGAGCGATGACGGGGAAACCGACATGGGAAGCCTTTCGGGGTACCGAAGGGCGCTCTCCCGGTCACTGCGACAAGTGAACCGTACAGCCGTGAGATGAGAGCACCCAGCCTGCTACAGCGGTAATGGGGCTCACCTCCTCGGTCGTTTCCGTACTGGTGTTGGTCACACTACATGATCCACACCTGGGGCCACGTGGAAGGAGGGACGCACGCAGGAGGAGGGACGGGGGATGATCAGGGCGTGCGGACAGTGACAGCAGACTGCGACGGGCGGCCGTTCTCCGGGCTCGCGGTGACGGTTTCGGCGCTGATGGTCGAGATGGCGTTCGCGGCCGCCGCGCTGTGGTCCTGGGGGGTGACCCATCCCGGCCCCGAGGACGAAAGCGGAGCCTTGGCCGTCGTGGCCCTGCCGTTCCTCCTCCCGGTCGTGGCCGGCGTGGCCCTGGTCCTGGCGCTGACGTTGGTGATGCCCACCGTCGCGCTGGCGCGCCGGGCCGGCGTGTGGTGGGGCGGAGCGGGAGCCTGGTGGTGGATACCGGCCGGGGCCTCGGCGGTCTCGGCGGCCGGGGTCGCCGTGGTGGGTGTGGGGGCCGGGGTCCGCGGGGGCGTGGCGGCTCCCCCTGTCTACCTCTGGTGGTGGCTCGCGGTGACGTCCCTGATCATCCCCGCGGGGCTGCTGGCGCGACTCGCCCGGCGCCGCTCCGCCGAGGGACGGCCGGTGCGGGCGCGCACGGTGCTGTTCGGTGGTTGCGCGGGCGTGGTGGCCTTCTTCATGGCGCTGCTGACCGTCGCGATCGGGGTGGAGTCCGTCTTCGGCTGACGCGGCCACCCCACGGCGGTTCTTCCGGGCCCGCTCCGGCCATGACGGGCCCGGGGCGCCGAGGCACCGCCGCCTACGATGCCGTCATGGCCCCGTTCCTGATCGAACGCCCGTCACGGCTGCCCGTCGATGCCGCGTGGCAACGGCTCACCCGCTGGGAGGACCACGCGGCGCATGTCCCGCTCACCCGGATCGTCGTGCTGACGCCGCATCCGCCCGGTGTGGGGACGAGGTTCGTGGCCCGCACGGGAGTCGGGCGCGTTTCCTTCGACGACTCCATGGACGTCGTCCGCTGGCAGCCCCCCTCCGCCACCGCCCCCGGCCGCTGCCGGCTGGAGAAGCGAGGTTCGGTGGTCACCGGCTGGGCCGAGCTGGAAGTACGCGCGCACGGTGCGGGGTCGTGGGCCGTCTGGGAGGAGGACCTCCGTGTCCGCGGGCTGCCGCGGCTGTTCGACCCGCTGATCACCTGGACCGGCCGACTGGTCTTCGGCAGGGTGGTGAGCCGTCTGCTGGACGGCTGACGCGCGGAAGTCCCGGCCCGGCGCCGGGATCAGGAATACGCCGTCTTTTCCCGGCAACGCGAAGAGAGACAGCCGATCCGATCGCGACAGAGGGAGTTGCCACGTGAACTGGCGACAAGACGCCGCCTGCCGGGAAGAGGACCCCGACCTGTTCTTCCCCGTCGGCACCACGGGCCCCGCCGTCACGCAGACCGAGGACGCCAAGTCCGTGTGCCGACGCTGCCCCGTCATGGAAGAGTGCCTGCGCTGGGCCATGAACTCCGGTCAGGAATACGGGGTATGGGGTGCGACGAGCGAGGCGGACCGACAGGCCATCCGCAAGGGGCGAAGGCAGTATGCCACCAGTGCGGGCTAGGCAGTGGCTGCCGATGATCGGCGACGGCCGCCGACCCTGAGGTCACCTCACCCTGAGGTCGGCGGCCGTGGAAGCCGTCGCCGGAACCGGAGGTGTCAGCGCTCGAACTTCTTCTTGGCGTCCGACACCGTTTCGTGGGCCTTGCCCTGCACCTTCTCGGCACGCCCCTCGGCTTCCATCCGCTTGTCGTCGGTGGCGCGGCCGGCGGTCTCCTTCAGCTTGCCCTTGACCTGCTTGGCCTTGCCCTTTGCCTTGCTCATGGTCCGGTCTCCTGTCTGTCGGAAGGCGGCTGCCTTCAAAACCCACCCTGTGGGCGGCCTTCGAGGTCCGCAACCGCACTCGGCCTGACGTGTTTGTGTTTCCTTGTTCCCCCTGTCGTCGCCGTCATTGCCGGGAATTCCGAGTGGTTCCCCGAGGGCGGACGGCCGGGTCCGTGCGGGACCGAGCCGTCGGCGATCCGATCGGCGAGTGCCGACAGGAAATCGCGAGGGTGGGACGGGAGTTGGCCGGGGGCCCGTACGGTGGCGACCACCGGGAACGACAGGCCGGGGCCGGTTCGGCCCCGTGCTCGGTCCGCAGCCGTGCGTGGCGCAAGCCTTGCAGTGCCGCGACACCCGTCTCCACCCCGGCCTCGGGAGCGATCGCGGACGCCGTCTCCGCTGTCGAATCCGTCGGTGGCGGCCCCGCCCCGACGTGGGGTACCGGACGGCGCAACGAAGCCGGTCGGCGGGCAGCCGACCGGGTGACGGCTTCTCTCCCCCGCGTGGGGAGCGGCCCGGGCGGAGAGGATCCCCCCACCTTTCCACTCGCCGCTCCCCCTCCGCCCGGACCACCCCGGAGAGCGATCCGGCGCAAGCTGAGAGGAGCGCCAAACATCGCGGCGCGGCGGCGGGACGGTGGCGAGAGGACAGGAAGGAGGGGCCGTATGGCGGTGACCGGAGGGCAGGACGACAGGACCGGGCCGGGCGAGGAGCGGCACAGCGGGCGCGACGAGTCGGCCGACGAACGGGCGGACCGGCTCTGGAGCGAGCTGCTCCAGGAGGTCCGCGTCACGCAGACGGGCGTGCAGATCCTCTTCGGTTTCCTGCTGACCGTGGTCTTCACGCCCCGGTTCGCCACCCTGGACGACACCGATCGCGTCATCTACGTGGTCACGGTCGTCCTGGGCGCGGCCACCACCGGCGCGCTCGTCGGCCCTGTCTCGTTCCACCGGATCCTGAGCGGACGCCGGATGAAGCCGCAGACCGTCGCCTGGGCCGCGCGGCTGACCATGGTCGGGATCGTGCTGCTCCTGGCCACCGTCGCCTCGGCGCTGCTGTTGATCCTGCGGATCGCGCTGGACAACGCGGCCGTGCCGTGGCTGGTCGCGGGGGTGGTCGCCTGGTTGCTGCTGTGCTGGTTCGGACTGCCCGGCTGGGCCCTGCACCGCCACAAGCCGAGGGAGTAGCCCGGGCGCGTCGTTCGAGGGGATTCGGGGCGGGCGGGGGTTTTACCGGCCGCCGTCCGGTCACCCGTACCGGCGTGGGGCGGGACCGCGTGACCCGTGCGGCCGCGCCGCCCCGTCGCCACCGGTCAGAACCACTTCTCCGACAATGAGAGGACCATGATGAGCAGCATGCGGATCGCGTTCCTGGTGGCACCGGAAGGTGTCGAACAGATCGAGCTCACCGACCCCTGGCAGGCGGTGCTCGACAGGGGCGGCACCCCCCGGCTGGTCTCCACGAAGTCCGGCCGGATCCAGGCGTTCCACCATCTGGACAAGGGTGACACCTTCGCCGTGGACGCGGAGCTGGATCACACCGGCGTCGACGACTACGACGCGTTGGTCCTGCCCGGAGGCGTCGCCAACCCCGACGCCCTGCGGATGGACGAGCGGGCTGTGGCCTTCGTGAAGGGGTTCTTCGACGCGGGCAAACCCGTCGCGGCCATCTGCCACGCCGCTTGGACCCTGGTGGAGGCCGACGTCGTGCGGGGCCGGACCCTCACCTCGTGGCCGAGTCTGCGCACCGATGTCCGCAATGCCGGGGGCACCTGGGTCGACGAGCAGGTCGCGGTCTGCGCGAGCGGCCCCAATACGCTCGTCACCAGCCGCAAGCCCGGCGATCTGGAGGCCTTCTGCGCTGCCTTCACCGGCGAGTTCGAGAAGGCCGCGGCGTGAGCGGAGGTCATCGGGGGTGGAGAACCACCCCCGATGACCTCCCTTCCCTCAACGCAGGTGAACGATCTTGTACATGCCCACGAAGGCGTGGGGCAGACCGCTGTGCTCATCGGGAACGAAGCATGTCAGCGCGTAGGTGCCCGGCTTCAGCCCGTGGATGCGCAAAAGCGCCTTGTGACCGGGCGAGATACCACCGAAGCCCACGGGCTGACCGGTGAACGGCGACTTCGCCTTCTTGCCCTGCGCCATCGCGTCGAAGTACTTGCGGAGCCCGCGGTCGGTGGTACCGGCGACGACCCGCTGGATCTGGGCCTCGTGGACCTCGGACGAAGCGTTGCGGATCAGGATGGGCTTGTGGGAGGAGACCAGACCCTCGGTACCAAAACGCGGTCCCGCGTCGGTGTCCCGGAAGGTCACGGTGCTGTGCGGTGACCTCGTCAGGGCCTTGTGGTGCCCGTCGTGCGAACCGTACAGCTTGAGGGACTTCACCACCGGCTTGGTGGGATGGGCCAGGAACGCCGTGAAGTCGATCAGGTAGACCGTGCCGTCCGGGATCGACGTGACGAATTCCTCGTGCACCTTCCGGGTGACGAAGGCTCCGCCCACGGCCTCGGCGTCGGCCTCGAACGCCCGCATTCCGGCCGCCGCCTTGGACGGGGTCTGACTGACCGCGTCGGCCAGGTCGCGGAGCACGCGGCGGATGGGTACGCCCTTGTGCGGGCGCACGACCTGGAGCTGACGGCCGTCCTTGGCGTCGGTCGAGACCCGGAAGGCGACACGGCCGCCTTCGTGGTGGTGCGGTGCCTTGATTCCGGAGGCGTTGACGGTGACGTCGACCGGGGACGTCCCGTGCCGTTGTGCGGTGGCACCGCTCGCTCCGCCCACGGTGGTGGCGAAGGTGAGGGCGGCGACGGCCGCCGTCCTCACCCCGCGTCTGAGCAGTTGGCTGCGCATAGAGATCCTTCCTTCGATGATCCCCTCCCCGTGACAACACATCACCGGTCACGGACTCGGTGAAGCCGATGCCGACCGGATTCGAACCAATCGGGCTACGAGCCGGGGTTACGCCGCGCGCGGGGCGGGGCCGGGGGCGACGAGAGTCGGGCCGCCCGGACCGGGGGCAGAGGGTCGCGACCGTGCCGATCGCCGGTGCGGGGGCAGGACGGCCACCGACCGCCGACGATGGCGCCATGCACGGCAGGCCGCCGCCGGGCGTCGCAGGCTCCGGCGCCCGGCCCCTCTGACGCACCACTGTTCGACTGCTGCTGGGCTGCTGGACTGCTCGACGAACCGGCACGTAGCCCCCCGGGCCTCTTGCGCTGCATCCGCCTCAACCGTCAAGGTCCTTACCGACGTTCACGCACGTGCAGCTCATCATCAGCTCCCAGGAGGACCGATGCACGAGCCAGCCCCGCAGCACCACCACGAGGACCCCGAGGTCAGCCGCCGCTCCGTGCTGAGGTCCGCGGGCGCCGCCGGCGCCGGACTCGGCGTGGGCCTCGGCGGACTCGGCGCGGCGAGCGCCGCGGCAGCCCCCCAGGTCCCCGGCGCCCCGGTGCGGCAGGCGGCCGACGAGCCGGCCTGGCCGGCCCGCCAGGGCAAGACCATGATCGGCACACCGTTCGAGCGACGTGGCACCGTCCGGGTCGGGATCATCGGCCTGGGCAATCGCGGCGATGCCATGACCGACCTCTTCCTCGCCGTCCCCGGTGTCACGGTCAACGCGCTGTGCGACCCGGTCAGAGCGAAGGCGGAGAAGGTCGCCGCCAAGGTCACGGCCGCGGGCCGGCCGGCTCCCGCCCTCTACACCAAGGGCGAGGACGACTACGAACAGCTCTGCGCGCGTGGTGATCTGGACTTCGTCTACGTCGCGACGCCCTGGGAATGGCACTTCCCGATGGCCGAAGCGGCCTTGCTGAACGGCAAGCACGTCGGCGTCGAGTGTCCGCTCGCCATGGAGCTCGGCCAGCTGTGGCGGTTGGTGGACCTCTCGGAGCGCACCCGTCGGCACTGCATACAGATGGAGAACTGCTGTTACGGCAGAAACGAGATGCGGGTCCTGCGCATGGCGCACGCGGGTCTCTTCGGTGACCTTCTGCACGGCGCGGGCGCGTACATCCACGATCTGCGCGGCCTGATGTTCTCGCCGACGTACTACGAGAGCCCGTGGCGGCGGCTCTGGCACACCCGGCTCAAGGGTGACCTCTACCCCAACCACGGGTTCGGGCCGGTCGCCAACTACATGGACGTCAACCGCGGGGACCGAGCGGTGCGGATCACGACGTTCGGCTCCCCCGCCCTGGGGCTGGCCGCCTATCGCGCGGAACACATGCCGCCGGGCGATCCCAGCTGGAAGGAGAGCTATGTCCAGAGCGACATGTCGATCAGTCTCGTCCAGACGGCGAAGGGCCGGGTGATCCGGCTGGAGCACGCGGTCTCCAATCCGCATCCCTACAGCCGTCTGAACATTCTGGGCGGCACGAAGGGGGTCTTCGAGGACTACCCGCCGAGGATCTACCTCGAGCCGGAGATGTCCGATGACACGTGGGGCGATTTCAAGAAGTACGAGAAGTGGGACCACTGGCTGTGGAAGGAGCACGCCAATCCGCCCGGCGGGCACGGCGGCATGGACTACATCATGGTCTTCCGGCTGATGCAGTGCATGCTCCTGGGCCTGGTGCCCGACTTCGACGTGTACGACGGGGCCACCTGGACCGCTCCCGTGCCGCTCAGCCATGCCTCGATCAAGGCACAGGGCGCGCCGCAGGCCATCCCCGACTTCACACGGGGGCTGTGGCGGCAGGCCCGCCCGGGGATGGACTCGGCAAAGCCGTAGGGCTCGGCTCCTCTCCTTCTCGGTGCGGGGACGCGGCGCGTCCCCGCACCGAGCGGTCACCGGCCGGACACAGCGGCGGTGTCACCGGCTCCCAGCGTCTCCAGCCCCGCGGGCAGCGCCCCCGTGTGGACCACGCCCAGCCGCTGCGTCGCCCGGGTGAGCGCGACATACAGGTCGCTCACCCCGAACTCCCCCGGTTCCGCCACGATCACCGTGTCGAACTCCAGGCCCTTGGCCTGCCTCGGGTCGAGCAGCACCACCGGGCTGGTCAGATCCGGGGAAGCGCCGGCGGAGGCAGCCGGGATGGCCGCGGCCAGGGCGTCGTGGTGGCCGCGCGGGGCGATCACCGCGAGGCGGCCTTCCGGGCGCGTCTCCCGGGCCACGGCCTCGGCGACCGCGCCGGGCAGGTCGCCGGTGTGCCGCGCCCAGGGTCGTACGCCCGTGGAACGGATCGAGCGCGGCGGCTCGAACGCGGTGTCCACGGACCGGATCACGTCCGCGGCGATCTCCATGATCTCCGTCGGCGTCCGGTAGTTGACGCCCAGCTTGATGTGTTCCCAGCGGCCCTCGACGTACGGCGCGAGGATCGGCTCCCACGCACCGCAGCCACCCGGTTCGGCGGTCTGCGCCGGGTCGCCGACCAGGGTCATCGAGCGGGTCGGACAGCGGCGCATGAGCAGCCGCCACGCCATCGCGGACAGCTCCTGCGCCTCGTCCACGATGATGTGGCCGAACGCCCAGGTGCGGTCGGCGGCGGCGCGTTCGGCGGCGCTGCGGTGGTCGGCCTCCTCGTGCCGGTCCGCGAGCCGTTCCGCGTCGACCAGGTCGTGCGCGGCCAGCACCTCCGAGTCCTCGTCCTCACGGTCCTCGAACTCCTGGGTGCGGGAGCCGTAGCTGAGGTCGAGGACGCCCTGCGCGTAGGCGATGCGCTCCTGGCGCTCGGCCTCGGCGGCCGCACGGGCCGCCGCGTCGTCCTCGCCGAGGAGTTCGGCTGCCTCGTCGAGCAGCGGGACGTCCGCGGGGGTCCAGTCGCCGCCGGTGCGGCGGATGGCCCGCGCGTCGGCTTCCGGCAGGTGGACGGGGTCGGCGAGGAAGTCGGCGACCAGTTGCTCCGGTGTGAGGGCGGGCCACAGCTCCTCGATGGCGGAGCGCACGTGGGGACTGACGGCGATGGCCTTGCCGAGCTGGGCGATGTCGTCGGGGCCGAGGAAGTTCGGGCCGCCGTAGGGGTCGGCGCCGAGCCGGTCCGCCAGTTGTGCGGTCAGCGCGTCGATGACGCGGAACGCGAAGTAGGGGCGGGCGAGGTTGTGCGGCAGCCGGGTCTCGCGGGCCCGGCGCCGGGCCTCGTCGGCGATCTCGGCGTCCAGCAGCAGTTCGCCGTCCTCGTGCTCGATCACGGTGACGGGGTCGGGCAGCGTCTGCCGGTCCCGCACGAACCGCGCCAGCGCGTCCGCCATCGCGGCACCGCCCTTGACGGCGGCGGCCCGGGCGGTGTCGGCTCCGGTGGCGGTCACGCCGGGGAAGAGCTCGCCCGGCGTGGCGAGCAGGACGCCGGTCTCCCCGAGGGAGGGCAGCACCTCCGAGATATAGCCGAGGAAGGCGGGGTTGGGCCCGACGATCAGCACGGCCCGGCGGGCCAGCTGCTCCCGGTGGGCATAGAGCAGGAAGGCGGCCCGGTGCAGGGCCACGACGGTCTTCCCGGTGCCGGGGCCGCCCTCCACGACGAGGACGCCGTGGTGCGGGGCGCGGATGATGCGGTCCTGCTCGGCCTGGATGGTCTGCACGATGTCATGCATCCGGCCGGTGCGGGAGGCGTCCAGCGCCGCGAGCAGGACGGCGTCCGCGTCGGTTCCCTCATGGCCGGTGCGCAGGGTGTCGGCGAGGTCCAGGATCTCGTCGTGCAGAGCGGTGACCCGGTGGCCTTCGGTGGTGATGTGACGCCTGCGGCTCAGCCCCATGGGGGTGTGCCCGGTGGCGAGATAGAAGGGGCGGGCGACCTCCGCCCGCCAGTCGATGACCAGCGGGGTGCGGTCGGCGTCGTCACGCCGGATACCGATCCGGCCGATGTGGTGATCGCGTCCGTCCCGGAACACCAGCCGACCGAAGCACAGCCCGTTCTCCCCGGCATTGAAGGCGGCGAGCAGCCCGGACTGCTCGGCGACCAGTACATCCCGCTCCAGCCGCGCCTGGAGGCCGTTCCCCGCCGGAGCCAGGGCGTCCTCCACCGACGCCTCGGCGGCTGCCCGCAGTTCGGCCAGGCGGCCGTGGAGCAGATCGATGAATTCCTGCTCGTGTGCCAATTTCTCGTTTGACAATTCTGCTCCCACCCGGATATCATGGCCTCATAACGCTTCTCCATGCCATGAGTTCATCTGGGCATGGAATTCTCCAATATACGCAGAGAAATGCCCCGGCCGTCAATACGGTCCGGGGCATTTTCTTTTCCGCGACGGAACTCACCGCCCCGTGGCAGCACCCTGCTCGCCGGTCGTGGAGACCCAGAAGCGCAGCTTCTGCCGTCGCCGGTCCTCGTAGACGCCGCCGCAGGCCTCGATCACCTTGCGGGAGGCGACGTTGTCCGGATCGCAGGTGATCAGTGCCCGGTCGATGCCGAGGTCGCGGGCGATGGGGAGTGCGGCGCGCAGCATCGCCGTCGCGTGGCCGCGACGGCGGGCGGAGGGGCGGATGTCGTAGCCGATGTGGCCGCCCCATTCCAGGAGTGGCGGGGTGAGGACATGGCGGATCGCCAGGCGGCCCAGGTAGGTGTCGCCGGCGACGTACGACTTGTCCCGCCCGCCGAAGCCGCCGCCGCTGTCGGTCGTGGTCAGCCGGATGGACTTCACCGCCGGGTTGCCGGCGCCGAGGAGTCTGCGCAGATCGGGCACGTCGCCGTGCGGGGACTGGGTGCCGAGGAGCAGGTGCAGGTCCTGGGTCGTACGGTCCAGCCAGCCGAGTCCGGCTTCGGGCTCCAGGAATGCCGGGTCGGTCTGCTGGGTGAAGGTCGTCGTGACGAGCTGGGTTTCCGTGGGGTCGGTCGGTTCGGCTGCGAGGGCCCTGAACAGCTCGTCCGCCTCGGGGTCCGGCTCGTCGTCACGGATGAAGGCCGTGCCGTCGAAGGTGACCCGTCCCCGGTTCCAGTGGGAGTAGCCCTGGGGAACGGTGGTGTCGAGGAGGAAGTGCGCTTGCCGCTGGGCACCGGTGGCCCGCAGGTGCGTCCACTCCTCCAGCTCCTGCGCGGTCGTGGGGGTGGGGCCGGTCGCCTGAGGCGGTCCGTACACCAAGGGGCCGGCGTCCTCGCGCAGTTCCTGTGCCGCGCGGCGGAACCGCACGAAGTCGCCGTAGAGGGCGATGGCGACGGGTTGCCCGAGGTAGTCGGCCACTTCTCCCTCGGGGAGCAGGGCCTGGACGGACTCGGCCGAGATCTGGTTGCGGTAGGGCGGGGAGGTGAGGTCCTGGGCCCGTACGAGCTGGTCGGGTCGCAGCTCGGCGGGGAGCAGGTCGAGGTCGAGGCGGAGGTAGGGCCGGTCGACGTGGCTGCTGCGCAGCAGCAGGGCGTGGGCGCAGTCGGCGGGCCATCCCTCGGCGGCGAGGTCGCGCGGGCGGTAGTCGCTCGCGAAGACCTTCGCGCCGGTGACCTTGCGCAGTCGGGCGTCGGCCGGGGTCTCAGCCATGGCGGCCCGCCGAGGCGGCACCGTGCGGCGCGGCGCCGGGGTGTCCCGGCGCCCGAAGATCGTCGTCCATGATCCGACCTCGCCCCGCGGCCCGTGAACGGCCGCGGCGGCATGGGAGACATTACGGTCGGCTCCACTTCAACACAGCCGGTCACACCCGGCAACGCGGGCCGGGCAGCCGAGGTCCCGCGGAAGAGCGCCCGTGGGCGGCCCGGTGGAATCGGCCGAATACCGCTGCCGGCACGGCGGGAACGCGTGGAACGGGCGCGGCATCATGGAGGTCACCCACCACGACCCGGAAGTGATGCACCGTGCGCCGCGTTCCCGCCGATCCCACCGCGCTCCACCCCTTTCCCGACCAGCCGCGCGTCGTCCAGTTGAAGCCGCTGGTGACCTCCGCGCTGATCGAGGCCGGGGAGTACTCCTACTACGACGACCCGGACGAGCCGACCGCGTTCGAGAGCCGCAACGTGCTCTACCACTACGGGCCGGAGAAGCTCGTCATCGGGAAGTTCTGCGCGCTGGGCACCGGGGTGCGGTTCATCATGAACGGCGCCAACCACCGGATGGACGGCCCCTCGACGTTTCCCTTCCCCGTCATGGGCGGTTCCTGGGCCGAGCACTTCGATCTGCTGAGCGGGCTGCCCGGCCGGGGGGACACCGTGGTCGGCAACGATGTGTGGTTCGGCTACGGCGTCATGGTGATGCCCGGCGTCCGCATCGGACACGGCGCGATCGTCGCCTCCGGCTCGGTCGTCGTCGACGACGTTCCCGACTACGGCATCGTGGGCGGCAATCCGGCCAAGCTCATCCGCACCCGGTTCGGCGAGGCCGACATCGCCCGTCTGCTCGCCCTGGCGTGGTGGGACTGGCCCGCCGAGCACATCACCGAGCACGTGCCCACCCTCATGTCCGGCAGCGTCGACGACCTCGAAGCCGCCGCACCGGCCGGGCGGTAACGCCTCGGGCCGCCGCCGTGACGTCAGGCGTCGGGGGCACCGTCGCGGGAGCGGAGACCGGCCAGGAGGACGTCGTGTGCCCGGCGGCGTTGCCGGGCGGAGGCGGCCGAGTCGGCCATGCGCATGAACGCGGCGATGTCCTCCACGGTCGCGTCGGCGCGCAACAGCCCCTCGCGTCGGGCGCGTTCGACGGCGGGGCCGATCAGCTCGACGGTGGCGCACCGCCCGTGCTCGGCCGCCCGCGCGCTGGTGCGGCACAGGGTGTCGAACAGCGCGAGGTCCTCCTCGTGCGCGACACAGCCCCGGGTGAAGACGGCCCGGAAGGCCGTCCAGCCGTCGGTGATGCCGACGGCCTGCTCGGCGGCGTCGCGGGCGCCTTCGGACAGTTCGTCGAGCAGCGCGTCGACCAGGTCGTCCTTCGTCGGGAAGTGCCGGTAGAAGGTGGTGGCGCCGACGCCCGCCCGGCGGGCGATGCCGTCGATGCCGGCGTCCGGGCCCTGTTCCCCGAACGCCTCGCGGGCGGCATCGAGCAGCCGTCGCCGGTTGCGGGCCTGGTCCTTGCGGGTCCCGCGCACGGTGGTGGCCTGCGGCGCGTCGGCCATGGTCCCTCCCTCACGAAGAAGCGGCGGCCACACTACCGTTTCTCCTTCCCCGGGGCTTCTTCGAGGAAGAGGAATCGGCCCCGGGGTCAGACTCCGCTCAGCCGGTGCGGTGACGGGCGCAGGTACACGGTCCAGGTCAGGGCCGAGCAGACGGCGTAGAAGGCGAGGAAGGCGACGTAGGCCGCGTCGCCGTTGTGTGCGGTGAGGAAGCTCTGCCGGAAGGCGACGTTGACGAGCACGCCCCCGAAGGCGCCGATCGCCCCCGCGAGGCCGATCAGGGCGGTGGCGTGGCGTTGAGCGGTGGCCTCGGCCGCGGCGGGATCGGTACCGCCGGTCAGGGTCCGGTGGCGGGCCTTGGCGCGGTGGAGCGCGGGGATCATGCGATAGGTGGAGCCGTTGCCGATGCCGCTGAGGACGAACAGCGCGGCGAACGCGGCGAGGAAGAGGGCCGGGAGATGGAGCCGGGAGGCGGTGAGGATCAGGGCGGCGCCGACGGCCATGGCGGCGAAGGTCACCAGGGTCACCCGCGCACCACCGTGGCGGTCGGCCCACGCACCGCCGAAGGGCCGGGCGAGCGAACCGAGCAGCGGGCCCAGCACCGTCAGGCACGCGACCTTGACCGGGGTGTCGAGCTGGTGGTGGAACTGCGCCTGGAGGACCAGTCCGAAGGCGAAGCTGAAGCCGATGAACGATCCGAACGTGCCCAGGTACAGCAGTGACATCACCCAGGTGTGACGGTCCCGGGTGATCTCGCGCAGGGCGGGTCCGGTCTCCCGCGTGGTGGGCACGTTGTCCATGCGGAGGAAGGCCACGACGGCGGTCAGGGCGATCAGCGGGAGGTAGATCAGGGGCAGCAGGCGCGGGTGCGCGGCACCGGCGGTGGCGAGGATCAGCAGGCCGACGAGCTGCACGGCGGGGACGCCGAGGTTGCCGCCGCCCGCGTTGATGCCGAGGGCCCGGCCCTTGAGCCGCTGCGGGTAGAAGGCGTTGATGTTGGCCATGGAGGAGGCGAAGTTGCCGCCGCCGACGCCGGCCACGGCGGCGGCGACGAGCAGCGTGGAGTAGGAGACGCCGGGTTCGAGGACGACGGCGACGAACGCGGTGGGGATCAGAAGCAGCAGGGCGCTGACGACGGTCCAGTTCCGGCCGCCGAAGCGGCCGACCGCGGCGGTGTAGGGCAGGCGCAGCGCCGCGCCGACGGCTGTGGGAACGGCGGTGAGGGTGAACTTCCCGGCGGCGTCGATGCCGTACTCCGGGCCGAGGAAGAGCACGAGGACCGACCACATGCTCCAGATCGAGAAACCGATGTGTTCGGTGAGGACCGACAGCCAGAGGTTGCGCCGGGCGATGCGGGCGCCGACGCGTTCCCAGAACGCGGGGTCCTCGGGGCGCCATTCGGTGAGGGTGCGGGCCCGTGCAGGTGCGGGCCGTGCGGACCGGGGCGGTGGCGGCGGGGTGGCCGGCGCGGTGGTGCGTACGGGCCAGGTGCGCAGGGCGGCGGGGGCGCCGTCGGGGGTGCTCTCCTCGTCGAGGCAGTCGCCGGTGCGCAGGTCGAATGCCTGCTTGTACATGGGCGAGGTCACCACGGGGGTACCGGCGCGGCTGCCGGTGACACCGCGGGAGATGACGTACGCGCCGCTGAAGGGGTCGCGGTTGGCGAGGGCGTGGAGCGCTCCGCCGGCGTCGCGGAAGAGGGCGACCTGTTCGCCGCCGACGAGCGCGGTGACGCCCCGGCCGGGGGTGAGGTCGCCGTAGCGGCACACGCTGGTCCAGGTGTCGCCGTCGCCGATCTCGACGAGCGCGTCCGGGGCGGGAGCCGTGCCCGCCACTTCGTTCGGTGGGGGTGGTGGAAGCGCGGGCTGCTCGGTGAGGGCCGTGGGGGCGTGAGCGGTGTCGGTCATGAGGTACGCACCTTCAGGGCGGGGCCGGCGATCAGGGGCGTGGACGGGGCCGTGCCGTCCGCGTCGCCGGGGCGGGCGGGTCGGATCTGGGCGCGTTCGGGGACGAAGCGCACGGCGGGGTCGGGGGTGCCGGGGGCGTTGACGAAGGAGGCGAAGCGGCGCAGGCGTTCGGGGTCGTCCAGGGTCGCGGCCCATTCGTCCTGGTAGGTGCCGACGTGGCGGTCCATCAGCGCGTCGAGTTCGGCGCAGATGCCCAGCGCGTCGTCGAGGATCACGGCGCGCAGGTGGTCGAGGCCGCCTTCGAGTCGCTCGATCCAGGGGGCGGTGCGCTCGAGCCGGTCGGCGGTGCGGATGTAGAACATCAGGAACCGGTCGATGGTGCGGATGAGCGTGGTGCGGTCGACGTCCTGGACCAGCAGGTCGGCGTGGCGGGGTGTCATGCCGCCGTTGCCGCCGACGTAGAGGTTCCAGCCGGTGGAAGTGGCGATGACACCGAAGTCCTTGCTCTGTGCCTCGGCGCACTCGCGGGCGCAGCCGGAGACCGCGGACTTGAGTTTGTGCGGGGCACGCAGGCCCCGGTAGCGCAGTTCGAGGTCGATGGCGAGGGCGACGGAGTCCTGTACGCCGTAGCGGCACCAGGTCTGACCGACGCACGACTTCACGGTGCGCAGGGCCTTGCCGTAGGCGTGGCCGGACTCGAATCCGGCGTCCACCAGGCGGCGCCAGATCGGGGGCAGCTGGTCGACGGTCGCGCCGAACATGTCGATGCGCTGGCCGCCGGTGATTTTGGTGTAGAGGCCGAAGTCGCGGGCGATCTCCCCGATGGTGATGAGCCCGTCGGGGGTGATCTCGCCGCCGGGGACGCGGGGGACGACGGAGTAGGAGCCGTTGCGCTGGAGGTTGGCGAGGAAGTGGTCGTTGGTGTCCTGGAGAGCGGCCTGTTCGCCGTCGAGGATGTAGGGGGTGTCCCCGAGGGTCGCCAGGATGGAGGCGACGGTGGGTTTGCAGACGGCGCAGCCCTGGCCGCTGCCGTGCTCGGCGAGGAGCCGGGTGAAGGTGGTGATGCCCTTGACCCGGATGATCTCGTACAGCTCGGCGCGGGTGTGGCTGAAGTGTTCGCACAGGCCCCGGGCCGTCTCGGTGCCGGTGGCGGCGAGTTCGTCGGTGACGAGGGTGGTGAGGGCCTTCTCGCAGCTGCCGCAGCCGGTGCCGGCCTTGGTGCACTTCTTGACGGCGGCGACCGTGGCGCAGCCGCCTTCGCCGACCGCGGCGCGGATCGTGCCCTTGCTGACGTTGTGACAGGAGCAGATGACCGCGTCGTCGGGGAGGGCCGCGGCCCCCACCGGGCCGCCCGCGGGTCCGGCCGAGTCGGGCAGCAGGAGCTGTTCGGGCGGTACGGGCAGGGGGGCGCGGCTCCCGGCGAGCGGTCGGAGGGTAGCGTAGGAGTCTGCGTCCCCGACGAGGATGCCGCCGAGCAGGCTGCCGTCGGGGCCGATGACGAGTTTCTTGTAGACGCCGGCCCGGCTGTCGGCGTAGAGGACGTCCAGTGCGCCTTCGGTGGTGCCGTGGGCGTCGCCGAAGCTGGCGACGTCGACGCCGAGGAGTTTGAGTTTGGTGGAGGTGTCGGCGCCGGTGAACTCGTCCTCCCCGCCGTCCAGTCGGCGGGCCGCGGTCTCGGCCATGGCGTAGCCGGGGGCCACGAGTCCGTAGACCCGGCCGTCGGCGGCGAGGGCGCATTCGCCGATGGCGTGGACGCGGGGGTCGGCGGTGCGGCAGCCGGTGTCGACGATGATGCCGCCGCGCTCTCCGACGGGCAGTCCGCAGTCGCGGGCGAGCTGGTCCCTGGGCCGTACGCCCGCGGAGAAGACGACGAGGTCCGCGTCGAGGACGGTGCCGTCGGAGAGGGCCAGGGCGCGGACCTTGCCGTCGGCGCCCGAGTCGATCCGTTCGGCGCCGGCTCCGGTGTGGACGGACACGCCCAGCTCTTCGATCTTGCGGCGCAGGGCGGCGCCTCCGGCGTCGTCGATCTGGAGGGCCATCAGGCGGGGGGCGAATTCGACGACGTGCGTCCGCAGGCCGAGGGCGCGCAGGGCTCCGGCGGCCTCCAGGCCGAGGAGTCCGCCGCCGACGACGACTCCGGTGCGCGCGCCGGCGGCGCGGGCGCGGATGGCTGCGACGTCCTCGATGGTGCGGTAGACGTGGCAGCCGTCGGCGTCGTGGCCGGGTACGGGCGGCACGAAGGGGTAGGAGCCGGTGGCCAGGACCAGGGCGTCGTAGCCGATCCGGGCCCCGGACGCGGTGGTGACGGTGCGCCCCTCGCGGTCGATGGCGGTGGCGGGCTCCCCCAGGCGCAGGTCGATGCCGTGGGTGTCGAGGAAGCCGGGCGGGGTGAGGGCCAGGTCCTCGGCGCGGGTGCCGTTGAAGGTGGCGGTGAGGTGCACGCGGTCGTAGGCGGGCCGGGGTTCCTCGGCCAGTACGGTGACGCGCCACCGGCGGTCCGCGCCCTCCTTCTCGTACAGCGCTTCCAGGAAGCGCTGGCCGACCATGCCGTGGCCGACCAGGACGAGGTGGCGGCGGGTGTCGGTGGCATCGGACGGTCGCGTCACGAGCGGGCTCCTTCGTGGATCAGGTACAGGGGGTCGGCGGGGAGGTCCTCGTCGCGTTGCCATACGGCGAGCAGGTCGCCGAGGGTGGTGAGGTCGCCGAGCAGGACGGCGCCCGCCAGCCGGTCGCCGCGTCGGACGAGCTTCTTGTGGGTGCCGCGGGTGGCGTCGGCGAGGCGCAGTACCTCGTGGCCGCCCTGGTGTTCGGCGGCCGGATCGCCGAAGGCGGCCAGGTGCAGGGGGCCCGCCGTCAGCCGGGTCGGGGGGCGGGTGCCGGTGTAGCGGGCGTGCGGGTCGGCGCCCGAGAGGAGGGCGGCCAGGGTGTCCGCCTGCCGCCAGGCGGGATCCGCCAGACCGTGGACGACGCCCCGGTGTTCGGCGCAGTCGCCGAGGGCGTGGATGTCGGGGGCGGAGGTCGCCAGGCGGTCGTCGACGACGATCCCTTGGCGCACGGCGAGCCCGGCGGCCCGGGCCAGGTGGGTGCGGGGGCGGACTCCGCAGGTCAGGAGCACGAGGTCGGTGGGCAGGTGGGAGCCGTCGGCCAGTTCGACGGCGGCCGGGCGGCCGGTGCCGTGCAGGGCGCGGGCCTCCTCGCCCACGTGGGTGCCGATGCCGAGGCCGGTCAGCTGATGACGCAGTGCCGCCGCCGACTCGGCGTCGAGGTGCCGGTCCATCAGGTGGGATTCGCGGTGGACGATCTCGACGTGCGGACCGAGGGAGGCGAGCGCCCGGGCGGCGCTGACGCCCAGCACTCCCCCGCCGATGACGACGGCCCGGGTGGCCCGGGCGGCGGCCGCAGCGAGGCGCCGGCAGTCGGTGAGCGTGCGCAGGAGGTGCACGCCGTCGAGGAGGGCGCCGTCCGGTGTGCGCGAGCCCGCCAGGGACGGCCGCACGGGGCTCGCCCCGGTGGCCAGGACCAGGGTGTCGTAGGCGGTGTGCTCCCCGTCCGCGAGGACGAGCTTGTGCGCGTCCGTGTCGAGGGCGACGACCTCGGTGCCGGTACGGACCGTGGTGCCCGGTCCGTAGGGGAGATCGACGTCGGCGTACCGGCCGGTGAGGACCTCCGTGAGCAGGGTCCGGTTGTAGGGGGCGTCGGGTTCGGCTCCGTAGAGCGTCAGCTCGATGTCCTCGGGGGCGCTGTGGGCCCGGAGTTGCCGGGCGAAGCGGGCGGCGGCCATGCCGGCGCCGACGACCGCGATGCGGTGGGGGCTCATGACTGCTCTCCGGTCGTCGCTATCTCCACCCGGACGGCGCACACCTTGAATTCAGGCATTTTCGATACCGGGTCGAGTGCGGGGTTGGTGAGGGTGTTGGCGCGGCCCGCGCCGGGCCAGTGGAAGGGCATGAAGACGGTGTCGGGGCGGATGGTGTCGGTGATGCGGGCGGGGGCCAGGGCCCGGCCGCGGCGGCTGGTGACGGCCAGCAGTTGGCCGTCGGTGACCCCGAGGCGCGTGGCGAGGCGGGGGTGGAGTTCGACGAACGGGCCGGGCGCGGCCGCGTTGAGTTCGGGCACGCGCCGGGTCTGCGCCCCGCTCTGGTACTGGGCGGTGACCCGACCGGTGGTCAGGTGCAGCGGGTAGTGGGCGTCGGGCTCCTCGGCGGCCGGCCGGTGGGAGACGGCGGCGAAGCGGGCCCGGCCGTCGGGGGTGGCGAAGCGGTCGAGGAAGAGGCGCGGGGTGCCCGGGTGGGTGGGCCGGGGGCAGGGCCAGAAGACGCCGTCCTCGGCCCGGATCCGGCGGTAGCTGATGCCCGCGTAGTCGGCGGGGCCGCCCGCGGAGGCGCGCCGCAGCTCCTCGAACACCTCTTGCGGGTCGTCGGGGAAGCCCTGGGGGACGCCGAGGCGCGCGGCGAGTCCGCGCAGCACTTCGAGGTCGGTGCGTACGCCGTCGGGCGGGGTGACGGCGGCCTGTCGCAGGATGACCCGGCCCTCCAGGTTGGTGGTGGTGCCGGTCTCCTCGGCCCACTGCGCCACGGGCAGGACCACATCGGCCAGCGCCGCGGTCTCCGAGAGCACGACATCGCTGACGGCGAGGAAGTCCAGTGCCGCGAGGCGTTCGGTGATGTGGGACGCGCGCGGGGCGGACACCACCGGGTTGGAGCCCGCCACCAGCAGGGCCCTGACGCCGCCGGGGGTGCCGAGGCGGTCCAGCAGCTCGTACGCGCTCACCCCGGGGCCCGGCAGCGTGCCGGGGTCCACGCCCCACACCTTCGCGACGTGGGCGCGTGCCGCGGGGTCGGTGAGGGAGCGGTAGCCGGGCAGCTGGTCGGCCTTCTGGCCGTGTTCGCGCCCGCCCTGGCCGTTGCCCTGGCCGGTCAGACAGCCGTAGCCGCTGCCCGGGCGGCCGGCCTTGCCGGTGGCCAGGCACAGGTTGATCCACGCGCCGACGGTGTCGGTGCCCTTGCTGTGCTGCTCGGCGCCCCGGGCGGTGAGGACCATGGCGGTGGGGGCGTCGGCGAACCGGCGGACCACCTCGCGCATCAGCGGCACCGGTACCCCGGTGAGCTGTTCGACCCGCTCGGGCCAGTGCGCCATGGCCGCCGCCCGGGCCTGTTCGTAGCCGGTGGTGCGGTCGGCGATGAACTCCTCGTCCAGGTGGCCGTCGGCGATGGCGAGATGCAGCAGTCCCAGGGCGAGCGCGAGGTCGGTGCCCGGCACCGGGCGCAGGTGTGTGTCGGCCTGTTCGGCGGTGCGGGTGCGGCGCGGGTCGACGACGATGAGATGGCCGCCGTTGCGGCGCAGTTCGGTGAAGTACCGCAGCAGGGGCGGCATGGTCTCGGCGGGGTTGGCGCCGACCAGGATGACGCACCCGGCTGTGGCGATGTCCTCGACCGGGAAGGGCAGCCCCCGGTCGATGCCGAACGCGGCCCGGTGGGCCGCGGCGGCGGACGACATGCAGAAGCGGCCGTTGTAGTCGATGTGCGGGGTGCGCAGCACGACGCGTGCGAACTTGCCCAGCAGATAGGCCTTCTCGTTGGTCAGTCCGCCGCCGCCGAAGACGCCGGTGGCCTCACGCCCATAGCGGGTGGCGGTCTCCTCGAGCCCGGCCGCGACCCGGTGCAGGGCCTCGTCCCACGACGCCCGCACGAGGGTGCCGGTGGCGGGGTCGCGGACGAGCGGGGCCGTCAGCCGCACGGCGGGGTCCAGGACGGCGGCGGCGGTGCGGCCCTTGCCGCACAGCGCGCCCCGGTTGACGGGGAAGCCGGGACGCTCGACGACCTCCACGGGTGGCACGCCGGGGCCGGCGCCGGGGGGAGGGCGTCGCAGCCCCATGCCGCACTGCAGTGCGCAGTACGGGCAGTGCGTGTCGGTCGTCGTCATGCCGACCAGGTTCGCCCCCGGCCGTTTCACGGCGGCGTCCGCGATGTTGCGCGCGGGGTACGGGCTCCTCATACGCCCCGGGTGGCTCGGTGATGACCACGACATGTGCCGTAACAAAGCAGCCCCGGGATCTCACCCGGGTGTGACGGCGGGGCAATCCGGCGGAAACACCGGGCGCGCAGCCTGCATGCATGAGGACTACCCGCACGGCCACCGCGCCACCGAACGACTCACCCGTGGGGCCGCTGACGGGCTTCACCATCGGGGTGACGGCCGCACGCCGCCGGGAGGAGCTGGTGGCGCTGCTGTGCCGGCGCGGCGCCCGGGTCATCGAGGCACCCGCACTGAGCATCGTCCCGCTCGAGGACGACACCACGCTGCGCCGGGCCACCGAGCGCTGCCTCGACGGGGCACTGGACTACGTGGTGGCCACCACGGGGCTGGGCTGGCGCGGCTGGATGAGCACCGCCGACGGCTGGGGCATGGGAGCGGACCTCACCCGGCTGTGCCGCGACGCCACCGTCATCAGCCGCGGCCCGAAGGCCACCGGGGCGGTCCGGGCGAGCGGCGTGGACGAGGCCTACTCCCCCGATTCCGAGGCCAACCACGAGCTGCTGACGTGGCTGCTGGCCCGCGATCTGCGCGGCCGGCGGGTGGCGGTCCAGGAACACGGCGCCCCGCTCGACGGCTTCGCCGCGGCGTTGCGCGAACGCGGCGCGGAGGTCATCGAGGTGCCGGTCTACCGGTGGGGCCCGCCCCAGGACCCGGAGGCGCTGCGGAGGCTGGTGGAGGCGACCGTGCGCGGGGAGGTGCACGCCCTGACCTTCACCAGCGCCCCGGCGGTGGTCGCCCTGCTGGAGACCGCCGCCGATCTGGGCCGCCACGACGCGCTGCTGTCGGCGCTGCGCGAGGACGTGCTGGGGGTGTGTGTCGGGCCGGTCTGCGCGCGGCCCCTGCTGGAGCTCGGCCTTCGGCCGCACTGCCCGGAGCGGGGCCGGCTGGGCTCGCTGGTGCGGACCCTCGGTGACGTACTGCCGGGACGTGGCCGGCTGGAACTCCTGGAGCCGCCCGGGCGGTTGGTGCTCCAGGGCAACGCGCTGCTCCGCGACGGCACGGCGGTGTGGCTGCCGCCGCTGCTCGCCGCCGTGCTGCGGGCCCTGGCCGAGCGGCACGGACATGTGCTCAGCCGCGGTGAGCTGCTGCGCCGCGCCTGGCCGGACGCCGCCCGCGCCGACGAGCACGCGGTGGAGGTGGCCATAGCCCGGTTGCGGTCGGCCCTGGGACCGCACGCGGACCTGGTCCGTACGGTGCCCAAGCGCGGCTATCGGCTGGTCGGTGCCGAATGACCCCCGCGTGTCGTCCCGCGCGCACGCCGGTGCTGGTCGCCGTCGCCCATGGCACGCGCGACCCGGCGGGCATCCGGACCATTCGCCGACTCCTCTCCCGGGTCAAGGCATTGCGGCCGGAACTGCGGGTGAGGGCCGGCTTCCTCGACCACGCCGATCCCGGGCTGACGGAGACGCTCGACGCCCTCCACGGCCCCCCGGTCGTGGTGCCGCTGCTGCTGGGAACGGGCTACCACGTCCGTACCGACATCCCCGCCGCCCTGGCCGCGGCCGGGTTCGGCCGGGCTCCCGTGGCCCGTGTCCTCGGCCCGGATCCGCTGCTCACGACGGCCCTCGGTGACCGACTGCGCGAGGTCGGCGGGCCGGGGCACGCGCGGGGCGGGGCCGTCGTCCTCGCGGCCGCCGGCTCCCGGGACCCGGCGACGCACGCCGCGACGGCCGAGGCGGCACGGCTGCTCGAAGTGCGGCTCGGCTGCCCGGTCGTGCCGTCGTATCTGAGCGGTGCGTCCCCCACGCCCGCCGAGGCCGTCACCGCCCTGCGGGCGCGGGGCCACCGGTTCACGGCGGTGGCCCCTTATCTGCTGGCTCCCGGCTTCTTCGCCCGGCGCGCGGCGGCCTGCGGCGCGAGCGTCACCTGCACGCCCTTGGGCGCGCACGAGGCGGTGGCCCGCTTGGTGCTGCGCCGCTACGACGAGGCCTGTCTCAGGGCGACCCCTCGCCCGGCGCCCGGCCGACTGCTTCGTACTGCTGCCCTCCCGGGGTGAGGTGCCGGGCGGGCGGTACGCCCGCGGGCCGGGGCGGCGGCTCCTGCCACCGGTCGGCGCCCAGCCGTCGGTGGAGCGCGGCGAGCGGGCGCGGCGCCCACCAGTTGGCGTGGCCCGTCAGCCGCATGAAGGCCGGTACGAGCACGCCCCGGACGACGGTGGCGTCGACCAGGACGGCCAATGCCAGTCCCCATCCGATGAGTTTGAGCAGCGTGATCTCGGAGGTGACCAGCGGAAGGAGCGCGACGGCGAAGATCATCGAAGCCGTCGTGATCATCTTTCCGGTGCGGGCGACGCCGGTCACCACGGCACCGCGGTGGTCGCCCGAGGCCCGGTACTCCTCCTGGATGCGCGAGACGAGGAAGAGCTCGTAGTCCATGGAGAGCGCGAAGGCCGCGCCGAAGACCAGGACGGGCATGGAGGTCTCCAGCTCCCCCGTGACGGTGAAGTCGCCCAGGAGGCCGCGCAGGTGGCCGTCCTGGAAGACATGGACCATGACGCCGAAGCTCGCGGTCAGGCTCAACGCCCCCATCAGCACCGCCTTGACGGGGATGAGGACCGAGCCGGTGAAGAGGAACAGCAGCAGGAGGACCCCGCCGATGACGACGGCCGCCGCCGTCGGCAGGGCCGCGCAGACGGCGTTCTTGGTGTCGAGCACCCGGGCCGGCCGGCCTCCGACGAGGTGGGGGCCGGGGGACGGCAGGGCGCGCAGTTCCTCGACCAGGCGCTCGTCCTGTCCCGGCGGTCCGCTGCCGGTCACGGCCAGCCAGGTCGCGCCCTGGGTGATGTGGGCGAGCGCTCCGACGTCCGGGCCCTGGGTGAGCCGGCCGTCGTCGTAGGTGCCGAGGCCGGTGGAGACCTGGTCCACTGTGGGCAGGGCGGAGACGCGGCGGGCGTAGGCGTCCAGTTCCGCCTCCTGGTCCACGGCGTCGACGTCCGGCAGGAGCACGGTCAGGGTGCGGTTCCACGGCAGATGGAAGTCCCGCTCCACGGTGAGGGCGGTGGCGTGCGACTCGACCCGCTCGGGCAGTACGCGCTCGTCCGCGACGCCGAAGCGGACGTGCGCGAAGGGAAGGGCGAGCGTAGCGAGGAAGAGGACCGCGCAGCCACCTGCCAGCACCGGTCGCGCCGTGGCGGCGCGGGCCGCGCGGTGCCACGGTGACACGACCGTGCCGCGCCGGGTCCGGCGCAGGGGTGCGAAGACATCACCGCGGTCGACACGGGTACCGAGGACGGACAGCAGAGCGGGCAGGACCAGCGCCGTGGTGACCGCCGCCAGCACGACCACGCTCACCCCCGCGACGGCCAGGGACCGCAGGAATCCCAGGGGAAAGAGCAGCAGCGCGCTCAGACAGACGACGACGGTGGCCGCGGAGTAGCTCACGGTGCGGCCTGCGGTGCGCATGGTACGGATGACGGCCCGG
Organism: Streptomyces sp. NPDC033229; assembly: GCF_055576875.1. Taxonomy (NCBI): domain Bacteria; kingdom Bacillati; phylum Actinomycetota; class Actinomycetes; order Kitasatosporales; family Streptomycetaceae; genus Streptomyces; species Streptomyces sp. NPDC033229. The sequence goes on from NZ_JBVIQR010000025.1 coordinate 88,987, forward strand.
GCCGGGTCGCCGGCGGCGGCCAGTTCCTCCCGGTAGCGCGTGACGACGAAGAGCCCGTAGTCGACGGCGAGACCGAAGCCGAGTGCCGTGGTGATGTTCGAGGCGAAGGCGGAGACGGGCAGGAACGCGGTCAGCAGCCGCAGCACCGCGAAGGTGCCGGCCACCGCGAGCCCTCCGACCAGCGCGGGCAGCAGGGCGGCGGTAGCCGAGCCGAAGGCGAACAGCAGCACCAGGGCGGCCAGCGGCACCCCGATGAGTTCGGCCCGGACGAGCTCTTGTCCGCTGAGTTCGGTGGCTTGCGCCATGACCCACGCCGGACCGGTCGCGGTGACCCGCAGCGGCCCGTGCGGTCCCGTCAGCCCCGGCACCAGCGTCGCGGCGCGCCGGGCCGTCGCGTGCTCGTCGCCCTGGAGGTCGACGACGACGAGGGCGGCGTGCCCGTCCTCGCTCAGCAGCCGGGCGTCCCCGAGGGTCCAGTAGGAGAGGACCTGGCGCACCCCGGGCCGCCGGGCCAGCTGTCGGACGAACTCCCGCCCGGCCGCGGCCGCCTCGGGGCCGGTGACGGGCCCGTCGGCGAGCACGTGCAGCACGAGGTCCGGAATGCCCGCGTCGAATCGCTGGGCGAGCACGCTCTCGGCACGGGTCGCCTCGGTGCCGTGGGCGATGTAGCCGCCGTTGGACAACCGGTCGGGGGTGCCGAGGGCGGCGAACGCCAGCAGGGCACCGAGCACCGCAGCGGTCGTCAGGACCCACCACGGGTGCCGGGCGGACCACCCGGCCGCACCGCCCCCGCGCGCCTTCGGTACGGCCACCGGACGTTCGCCTCGCATGCGGGCCCCTTCGTCGACGCGGCAATCCTGGCGAAATGCGAGCAGTTCCGGCAAATCACTTGTTACTCGTGTGGCGTAAGGAATCAGGTGAACTGTGGCGATACGGAGAGCGCTTGGGCTACCTTGCGCGACCGGGAGTGACGGGTTCACTTCGCCGCGGCCGTCCGTCGCGGCGACGGACCGCTGCGACAAAAGGAGAGGTCACATGCCCGGTAGGGCTCACATCATCCGCACCGCCGCTGCCGCCTGGGTGCGGCGCGGCGCCGACGTGGCGACCGCGGCCGGAGCGGTCGTCGTCCTGCTCGTGACCGGCACCGCGCCGGGTCACGCCGAGGCGTCCGCGCGGCCGCCCGGCCGGGCCGTACCCGACGCCGTCCGGGCGGGCGGCACCCTGAAGTGCGCCCTGCGGACGGCGCCCGGCATCACGCTGTCGCCCGCCGTCTCCGCCACCCCCCGGCGCGTCCTCGCCCGCGGCACCGTCCACCTCAACGACTGCGTCTCCCCCGGCGGCAGGCGGTCACGGATCAGGTCCGGGCGGCTCGTCCTGAGCGGCAGCGGCCTCGCGAACTGCTCCGGGGCGACGGGCGTCAAGGGCAGCGGCACCGTCACCTGGTACGCGGGGGCGAACCGCACCGGTGGCGTCGTGGGACGGTCCGCCGTGCGGCCCGCCTCCGGCGGCCGGCAGGGCTATACCCCCCTCGACTCCTTCCTCGGCGGCAGGGTGACCTCCGGCCTCATGGCGGGCCGCTCGTACTCCGGCACCGCGGTTCCCACCAACGACGTCAGGGGATGCCTCACGCGCGGTCTCGGCCGGGTCGAGGGACGTGGCCGCTTCACCATCGGCTGACGGCGAACGGGCGGGCGCGGGTGTCACTGACGGGCACGCGGCGCGGTGTCACGCGCCTCGGCCTGCCCGCGGCACCGGCACCGCGGGCAGTCGGTCGGTGTGGCCTTTGCCGTCGGCTTCCAAGGTGGCGTCGTCGGCCATCGGGACCGTACGGAAGAGGGTGGCTGTTCGCGATCACCGCCCACATGCGGGTCACGAACAGAGGCGCAGGGAACTTCGCCTTCACGTCGGAGACGGTAGCCGGGCCGGAACCACTCGCCCCCAGCCGCGCGTTGACTCGGTGTCGGCTGACGGCAGCGGGAGGGGCACGATGAACGAGTTGACGGCCGGGGGCAATCGGGCGCTGCCGGACGGTGCCCTCTCGATCCACGTACCGGGGCCCTTCGACCTGTCGGTGATCGTCACCGACGCTTCGGGCAAGGTCGCGGGCGACGCCGACTTCGTGTTCTTCAACCAGCCGTCCGCGCCGGGCGCCCGGCTGTGCGGGGACACCGTCGTCGTCGACCCCGGGCGGCTGCGGGCGGGTGCGGACCGGGTCACAGTCGTCGTCAGCCCCGCCGTGCCCGGCACACCGCTCGGCCGGCTGCCGGTGCCCGTCATGACCGTCACGGGCAGCACCGGGACCGGGCTGCTCCGCTTCACCCCGCCCGGGCCCACGCGGGAGACCGTGCTGCTGCTGGCCGAGCTCTACCGGCGCGGGGCAAGCTGGAAACTCCGGGCCCTGGGCCAGGGGTACGCGGACGGTCTCGCCGGAGTCGCCCGCGATTTCGGCGTCGACGTCCTGGACGACACCGAGCCGCCGGCCACCACGCTTCTCGAGCCCACCAGCGACGAGGCCGCCTTCCTCCGACTGGTCAACGCCGAGCGGGCGGCGGTCGGTGCGGCACCGGTGGCCCTCGAACCCCGCCTGGTCACCGCCGCGCGGGCGCACGCCGCGAGCATGGCCGCGCACGGCCGCCTCGGTGTCGAGGGCCCCGACGGGACCTCGCTCTTCCACCGGATGGCCACCGGCGGATACCGGGGTCTGAACCTCGCCGAGCACCTCGTCTCCGGGCCCCGCACCCCGGACGAGTTCGTCGCCTACTGTCTGGCCGGGGCGGAGCGCGGGCTCCCGCTGCGCGAGGGGGACTTCACCCACGTCGGCATCGGTCACGCCGTCGGCGGCGACCGCCGGGGGGACGTCTACTGGACCGCTGTGTGGGCCCGGCCGTTCACCGAGGAGGGCCTGGCCCGGTTCGCGTCGGAGGTGGTCACGCTCACCAACGCCGAGCGGGCCGCCGCCGGGCTGCGGCCGCTTGCCGTCGACGCGCGGCTCACCGTGGCCGCGCAGGGCCACAGCGACGACATGGCGGGCCGTGACTTCTACTCCCACACCACTCCCGAAGGGCGCGAACCATGGGACCGGGCCGCCGCCGCCAGGTGCCCGCACCGGGGCATCGGCGAGAACATCGCCTGCGGCCAGCGCTCCCCCGCCGAAGTCCTGCGCGGCTGGATGAAGAGCCCGGGTCACCGCGCCAACATCCTCACACCGCACTTCACCCACATCGGCATCGGCTACGCCACCGGCAGCCGGGCCGGCACCTACTGGACCCAGCTCTTCGGCGCGGCCGTATGAGGCACCCTCACGAGCCGACGCGCACCCCGGTGGACTCCGAGGAGAACGGTCCGCGCTCCGCCGGGCGGCTCGCTCCCACACGCCCGACCCACGGCGACCCACCCCTTTGCGGGCACCGACTCATTACCCTTGCCCAGTGGTGAGAGGCGAAGCGGAAGCAGACGACGAAGAAGAGTCACGGTACGGGCTCCCGAGCCATCGGGTGCTCCTGGGCGCGAACCCGGCATGGCCCGATGAGCAGCCGGCCGAATTCGCCCGCGTCCAGGAGCGGATGCGGGGGCTGCTGGGGGCCGTACTCGCCATCAGCGGCGAGCTGGAGCTGCCGGTCGTCCTGCGTCGCATCGTGACCACCGCCATGGAGCTGGTGGGTGCCCGCTACGGCGCGCTGGGGGTGCTCGACGAGCAGGGTACGGAGCTCGCCGAGTTCATCCCCGTGGGCCTGGGCCAGGAGGAGAACGAGCGGCTGGCCGGGGTGGCGCTCCCGCACGGGCTGGGGCTGCTGGGCCTGCTCATCAGCGATCCGCGTCCGCTGCGGGTCGACACCATCACCACCCACCCGATGTCCGCGGGTTTCCCGCCGGGCCATCCCCCGATGGCCACACTGCTCGGGGTCGCCATCGGCGTGCGCGGTCGTGTCTACGGCAACCTGTATCTGACCGACCGCCAGGACGGCAAGCCGTTCGACGCCGATGACGAGGCCGTCGTGATCGCCCTCGCCGGCGCGGCGGGCGTGGCCATCGAGAACGCCCGGCTCTACGGCCAGATCCGTACGGCCGCCGAGCAGTTCCAGCGGCTGCTGCTGCCGAGCCTGCCCGAGCTCGCGCCCTTCACGTCCTGGTCCCTGTACCGGCCCGCGGCCGAGCCGGCCCTGATCGGAGGCGACTGGTACGACGCCTTCCTGCTGCCCGACGGGGCCCGGGCGATGATCGTGGGCGATGTCGTCGGCCACGACGTACGGGCGGCCGCCGCCATGGCGCAGGTCCGCAATATGCTGCGCGCCCTCGCCTACGACTCGGGCGTGCTGCCCAGCGAGCTGCTGGGCAGGCTCGACCGCACCCTGCAGGCCGTCGCCGAACCCACCATGGCGACCGTGTGCCTGGCCCGGCTCGAACCCCACGACGACGGGTGGGCGATCGTGTGGAGCAGCGCCGGTCATCCGCCGCCGCTGGTGGTCACGGCGGACGGCGCCGCGCGTTACCTCGAGGGGCAGCCGGACGTACCGATCGGGGTCGACACCGCTTTCGCCCGCCATGACCACCGGCATGTGCTGCCTCCGGGGGCCACGGTGCTGATGTTCACCGACGGTCTGGTCGAACACCCGGGCCGCGATCCGGAGGAGGGTCTGCGGGCGGTCGCCGAGGTGGCGGCGGCACACGCCCGGCTGCCGCTGGAGTCGCTGGGTGAGGCCGTGGTCGCGGCGCGGCCGAGCGACGGGCACGACGACATGGCCATCCTCGCCCTGCGCGCCCCGGCGGCGGACTGAGCCGGGCGTTCGCCCGGGGTCCCCACGGGGGACAGGCCCGGGGCAGGGGTGAGAGGTGGGACACCGCATCGCAAGAACGTCGAATGCGACAGGACGGGTGTCCTTCCGGACAGTCCGCATCCGGTTCCGTCAACGATCCGCAATGTCCACTCACATGTGTGCACTTGTTCACCCAGAGTTCTCTCTACGTCCGCATTCCTTCGAACGTCCGGAGAGAGCGAAGCCATGGAATCCCTACGACACCTCGCCGCGCATCTGGGGCTCGACCTCGCCGCCGTGTGCCTGCTGACCTTCGCCATCTACTGTCCGCGACACCGGCGGCGCGATCTCGTACCGGCCTATCTGGCCCTGAACGTCGCCCTGTTCACCGTCGTCGCGGCCCTCGCGGAGGTGGGCGGCAACGGTGGCACCGCACTCGGCTTCGGGCTCTTCGGCGTGCTGTCGATCATCAGGCTCCGCTCCGACTCCGTTCAGCACGAGGAGGTCGCCTACTACTTCACCACGCTCGTCCTCGGCCTCATCTGCGGCCTGCCGCACCTGGCGTTCCCGCTCGCCGCCGCGCTGAGCGCCCTGCTGCTCCTCGTCATCTACGGCGCCGACCACCCCCGGCTGCTCGCCCGCTCCCGTCGCACGCTCGTCACGCTCGACGCCGTCCACAGCGACCCCGCCGCGCTGCGCGCCGATCTCGCCCGACGACTCGGCGAGCCGCTGCACTGGACGGTCATGGAGGTCGACTTCGTCCGCGATCTGACGGTCGTCGACGTCCGCTACCGCGAGCCCGAGCCGGGGGCGGACACCCGCCGGGCCGAGCCGTCGGAGACCGTACGCGCGACCGCCCCCGCGTGGGAGGCGGCATGAGCACCCTCGCGCAGGCACCGCCGACGGCCGCGGCCGTGCGGGCCATCGGCGAGGCGGCCCACGGCACCGGAGCCATCTCCCTCGCCGAGGTCAACGAGCGGGCCGAGCTGCTCGCCCGTTTCGACCGGAGCTATCTCGTGCCCGTCGACGTCTACCTCCGGATGGTCGAGCGGCTGACCGACCCCCGGCGGCCCGGCGGCCCGTTCCGCGCCCTGACCATCGACGACCGCCGCACCTTCCGGTACCACTCGGTCTACTACGACACCCCCGGGCTGCGCTCGTTCCACGACCACCGGCAGGGCCGACGGCTCCGCTTCAAGATCCGCGAGCGGGTGTACCAGGACTCGGGAGAGCGGCAGTTCGAGATCAAACTCAAGGGCCGGCGCGGAGACACCGTCAAACACCGCCGGCCGTTGACCGGCGAGGACACCCCCCTCGACGGCCGCGGCCGGGCCTTCCTCGCCGACACCCTCCACCGCGCCTACGGCATCGACTCCCCGACCACGCTGCACCCGTCGCTGAGCACCGACTATCTCCGCGCGACCCTGGTGGCCGACGGCGAACGCATCACCTGCGACGCCGGGCTGGTCTGCGAGGACCTGCGCGCGGGCCGGACGGTGCGCTGCGACCCGGGCCTCGTCCTGGTCGAGACGAAGACGGCGGGGCATCTCACCGAGGCGGATCTCCTGCTGCACTCCCACGGTGTACGGCCGGCCGTCTTCACCAAGTACTGCGGCGCGTTCGCCGCCCTGCGCCCGGCCCTCCCCGCCAACCGCTGGCGCCGCGCCGCGCGCCGCGCGTTCGACACCGGGACGTGACGGGGGCCCACGAGCCGCGCAAGGGCCGTCACACGGCCTCTCCCACCCGGGCGTAAATAATCTGCACCCACGCCCACTTGACCCCTACGATCTGCCGATGACGGCTCCCCTGTACCCCGCCAAGCCCCGCCCCGGCGACCTCGTCGCGGTGCTGTCCCCCTCGTCCGGCCTGCCCGGCCTGCTGCCGCTGCCGTACGAGCTGGGGCTGCGCCGGCTGCGTGACGACTTCGGGCTGACGCCCGTCGAGTACCCGGCCACCCGCCGGATGGGGTCGTCGCCCGAGGAGCGGGCGGCCGACATCCACGCGGCTTTCTCGGACCCCGGCATCAAGGCCGTGATCGCCAGCATCGGCGGGGACGACCAGAGACGCGGACCTTCGAGAGCGAACCGGAGATGGAGCCCGCACAGGGCTGGACCTGGCACCACGCGGACCGGGTCGTCGAGGGGACCGGCTGGGGCGGCAATCTGGAGATCCTGTCCTGGCTGTTGATGGCCGACCGCGCGATACGGCCGTCGCCCTCCTGCCAAGGCGATGTGCTCTTCCTGGAGACGTCCGAGGACATGCCCGGCGCCGAGGAGGTGTTCCGGATCCTGCGGGACATGGGTGAACGCGGGCTCCTGGAGCGGTTCCCGGCCGTACTCGTGGGCCGGGCGAAGAGCTGGTCCTTCGAGAAGCGGCTCGACGGCGAGGGCAGGGCGCGCTTCCGTCGGGAGCAGCGGGAGGCCGTGCTGCGCGCTCTGCGCCGCTACGCCCCCGACGCCATGGTGGTGTTCGACGTGGACTTCGGCCACACCGATCCGCAGATGGTGATCCCCGTCGGAGGGCGTATCCGGGTGGACGGGCCCGCGCGGCGGATCGTCGTCACCTACTGATCGGCGACCTCCAACCCGGAAGTCGCAAGCCGGAAATCACGAACACAGCCGCACGGGAAGCATTTCAATCGATCAAGCGTTCCCTCCCTCGTGTCGGCCTTATTTGACGTTCACATACTGAGGAGACGTGCATGGTCAGCATCAGCGCGATAGTGGGCATCGCGGTCGTGGCGTTCGGGATGGTGATCACCCCCGGGCCCAACATGATCTACCTGGTGTCCCGTTCGGTGTCGCAGGGATACCGGGCGGGGCTGATCTCCCTCGCCGGTGTCGGGGTGGGCTTCCTCATTTATCTGGTGGCGGCGACCGCGGGGATCGCGGCGGTGTTCTCGCTCGTCCCGGAGATCTATCTGGCGTTGAAGCTGGCCGGTGCGGCGTATCTGCTCTGGCTCGCCTGGAAGGCCGTGCGGCCGGGCGGGTCGTCCGTCTTCTCGCCCCGCGAGCTGGAGGCCGACCGGCCCCGCAAACTGTTCGGCATGGGGCTGCTGACCTGCCTGCTCAACCCGAAGATCGCCATCCTGTACGTCTCGCTGCTGCCGCAGTTCGTCGAGCCGGAGAAGGGCCATGTGGCGGCACAGAGCCTGGTGCTGGGCCTCACGCAGATCGTCGTGGGCGTCGTCATGAACGGCGTCTTCGTGGTGACCGCGGGTTCCGTCGCCTCGTTCTTCTCCGGGCGCCCGCTGTGGGCCAGGATCCACCGCTACGCGATGGGCACCGCGCTGGCCGCCTTCGCGGTGCGGATCGCCGCCGACCGCTCGCGCGCCGTGGTCGCCGCGCCCTGACGATCGGCTCCGGGGCCGCCCCGACGTGGTGTCAGTCGTCCTTCTCGATCAGCCGGATGGCCTTCCACGCGGCCGACAGGGCGCGGCTGTCACCGTCCTCGCTGGTGGCGGCCACGTCCAGGGCTGTGTCCACGAACTTGATCGCGTGCGCGTCGCCGCTCCGGGCGGCCTCCTCGAAGACCTCCTCGGGAGTCATCGACGAGGCGTCGGGGGACGCCGGCCGCGGGGTGTCCGCGGCGTAGACGGCGGTGATGGCCGCGCTCGCCGCCCACGCCACGGCGAACGACGGGCCCCACAACTCGTGGGGAAGGACGGGCAGGGTGCGCAGCACCGCGCTCGGCGCGGTCGTGGCGTGGACCAGCATGACGGGGTCGCCGTGGCCGTACGCGCCGTAGTGGAGGGTAGTCGCCCGCACGAGTGCGGCGAGCTCTTCGCGAATGGCCTCCGGGGCCGTGGGGACGTACAGCGATTCGGCGGTCCGCAACCAGCCCGGGGTACGGGGCAGCAGTTGGTACCGCTCCACCGGAGGACCGCTCGGATCGGTGGCCCGGGGAAGGGCGGCGAGGGCCTCGGCGGGTGTGGACCCGCCCGAGGGACGCACGGACACCGGCAGCGGAGTGTGCCGGGCCGCCCAGTACCCGAGGGCGTGGGCCAGTTCCGCGACGCGCGGTGCGTCGTCGCCCTCCACCAGGAGGGTGCGTACGGCATGGCCCACCCGGATCACCGGGTGGGCCGCGGCACCGGCGATGCCGGGCAGCAGCCGCGGCCACCACTCGACCAGTACCTCCCGCCAGGGACGCACGGCCACCTGGCGGGAGAAGTACGCGATCCAGTCGGTGACCCGGCGCGGATCGCCCAGCGCCTCGTGCCATGTGTCGTCGGAGATCCGGGCCCGCGGGCCCGGAACATCCTCCAGCCTCGCCTCGTACGCGTCGAGCCAGCGGTGGACGGTGCCGGCCCGGCCCCGGCGGACCAGGGCCTCCACGGCCATCGGACCGTGGTTGCTGAGGTACCCCCGGTACTCGGGACCGCGGGCGTGCAGTCGTTCCAGGGCTTCGTCGAGTGTCCCGTTCGCTGTATCCATGGCCCGAGGCTAGATCGGCGACCGTCCCGGCCGTAACGGGCTCCGGCCCTACACCGGTGGTCGTACGCCGCGAACGGGCGGGCGGACTCCGGTCAGTCCCGGGGCAGGAGCGGCCCCAGGGGACCGAGGTCGATGTTCAAGTCCTCGGGGCGGAGCCCGAACCTGTCCCGCAGGTCCGCCATCCGGTCCTCGAGCAGCATCAGTGTGATGCCGATGCGCTCCTCCTGGTCCGCGGCGAGGTCACCGATCTCCACCCGGCGCAGTGCCTGACGCTCCATGAGCTGCCGGAGCAGTTCGAGGACCGTGAGGACCAGCTGCGCCAGGTCGCGTTCCACCGTGTCGGGCCCGAGTTCCACTCGCCGGCTCATGCGTACTCCTCATCGTCCTCGTCGTGGAACACCTCGAAGGGGGAGGCGACTTCGGGACCGATCGAGCTGATCAGCGCGTTCAGGTCGATGCGCACCAGGTCGACGTCCGCGATGCGCAGGGTCAGGTCCCCAGTGAGCACCACCCCGCCCGCCAGCAGCCGGTCGAGCAGGTCCACGAGGCTCACCTCGCGCTGTCCGTGCGGGACGAGGCTCATCGTCCCTCGCTTCCTTCGCGGTCGGGGTCACTCACGTCGGCGAACGAATACGGCGCCCAAGGGCCCGTCAGCTCGACCCTGATCCCGGGGCTTCGCGCGCCGAGCCGCCGTACCTCTTCGACGAACGCCTCGCTCTGCTCGCGCGGCAGCAGATAGGCGGCGTTGAGGACGTTGCCGCGGGGCACACCGGGCAGCCGGGCGTCCTGGAGCCGGTGCACCCGTACGTCCTCCGCGCGCCGGGACAGCTCCTGGTGGAGCAGCCGGGACCCGGTGTCCGCCTCCGTCAGGATGCTCGACCGTGCATTGCGCTGCCGCAGCCGCTGCCGCAGATAGTCCCGGCCCGATGGCGCCCCCGTCGGGTCCGTCGGCCCTGTCGCCCCCTTCGGCCCGGTCGTTGCGGTCGAGGTGGTGCCGTCGTCGCGTGACGCTTCCGGGACTTCTCGCGCGTAGGCCTTCACGCCCCACTCGACGCGCCCGTCCAGGCGCTCCAGGCACCGGGTGAAACGCTCACGCCCGGAGTCGAGCAGACGCCGCACTCCCCCGTCGTCGTTGCAGACCGTCGCGAGGCGGAGCGGCAGCGGGGAGGTGACCGCGGTGAGGGCCCCGATCACGGCCTCGTGGGCACGGGCCGTCGAGGTGAGCCAGTCGAGGTCCTCCAGCCGGGCGCGGAGCGGTTCCTCGGAGAAGTCGTCGGCCGGCACGTCGCCGAGGACGGCCAGGAGCCCGTCGTGCGCCAGCAGCCGAGGGGGCGTGCCCGCGACCCCTGCCAGGCCCTCGGGCAGCGCGCCGTCGAACGGGCGGGTCACCGCGTACACATAACGCAGCTCGGTCATCCGGATTCCTCGCGTTCGGCCGGCCGGTCGGACGACCCCGCCTCCAGGGCCGCGATCCGCTGTTTCAACTGTTCGTTCTCCTCGGCGAGTTCACGCCGTCGGGCGCCGCTCGACAGGGCGGGGTCGGTCTCCCACCAGTCGATTCCCATCTCCTTCGCCTTGTCGACCGAGGCGACGACCAGGCGGAGCTTGATGGTGAGCAGTTCGATGTCGAGAAGGTTGATACGGATGTCCCCGGCGATGACGACGCCCTTGTCCAGGACGCGTTCCAGGATGTCGGCGAGATTCGCACTCGTTCCGTCGGGGACGTAGGGGTCGGGGAGTCGGCTCGGCATCGTCATCGACGGCTCTTCCGGCCGCGCCTACGGGCGTCTTCCTCTTCGACGTCCTCGTCGTCCTCGACGCCTTCATCGACGTCTTCTTCTACGCCTTCTTCTACGTCCTGATCGTCTTCGTACTCGTCGTCGTATTCCGCTTCCTCGGCCTCGCCGACTTCGTCGTCGACGTCGTCAGCGGCGTACGTCCCGTCGTCCTCCGCCGGCGGCTCGTCGTCCGCCCGGACGACCTCTCCGTCGCGGATCTCGTCACGGCGGCCCTCCTCGGCCTCGCCGCGCAGCGCGAGGTAGCGGGCGAAGTTCTTGAGGTCGAGCCGCGCCCGGCGGCCCTGCGCGCGCCAGAGGTTGCCGGTCCGCTCGAAGAGCCCCTTGGGGTAGTACTCGATGACCAGCAGAATCCTGGTGAGGCTGTCGCCGATCGGGTGGAAGGTGACGACGCCCTTGCCCGTGCCCTTCGCGCTCTTTGCCGTCCAGGCGATCCGCTCGTCGGGGATCTGCTCGGTGGTGTGTGCCGACCAGTGACGGCTGGACCAGAAGACCTTGAGGTCCCATTCCGAGCCGGTGTCGTCCACCGCCTCGGCGTCCTCGACGCCTTCGGCGAAGGCCGGGAAGTCCTGGTACCGGGTCCACTGGTCGTAGGCCTCACGCACCGGCACGCCGACGTCGACGGATTCCATGACGACCGTGGGTTTCCGCTCGCCCGCACTCTTCCGCCCGCGCGCGCCGACCTTGCCGATCTTCTTGGCCGCTCCCTTCGCCACCCCCTTGGCCGCCTCCTTGGCGCCGTCCTTCAGGCGGGCGGCCCCGATCTCCACCCCGGCCCGCAGCGGGCCCTTGCCCTCGGCGAGTTTGCGGCCGCCGTCGAGGGCCAGCCGGGCGAAGCCCGGGCTGCGGCCCTCCGCGATGTCGTTGAGCTTGACGGTACTCTCGCCGAGCTTGCGGCCGAGGCCCGCCAGGGCGCGTTCGGTCTGCGCGAGCGCGTAGTGCGTCAGTTCGGACTTGAGGCGGTCGGTCTTCTCCGCGTCGACGGTTCCCAGCACACCCTTCCCGGCGCCCTTCGTGACGCTTCCGGTGTCAGCCACGGGACCGGCCTCCCTGCGAGGGGGCCGTCCTGCGGGCCGCCGGTTTCTTCCTGGGATTCTTCGGGGCCTGCTTCTTCGCAGCCTGGCGGGCCGGCTTCCGGGCCGTCTTGCGCGCCCGCTGCTCCGCGTCGTCTTCTTCTTCGTCTTCGTCCACCGCGTCCTCCGGAGCGGTGTCCTCTGCCTCTTCCGCCTCCTTCTCGTCGTCGGGGGCCGGGGCGACACCGGAGATCCGGTCCCGCACATCGAGGGTGCTCTCGTGCAGCCGGTCCGCGAGCGCGTCGATCCGGCGGTTGACGAGCGCGCCGGTGGCGGCCTTGCCCACACCGCGAAGGTCCTCGCGCAACTGATCAGCGAGTTCCTTGAACTGCGGATTGTCCCGCAGCCGGTCGGTGACGAGGTCCGTGAGCGCGCCCGGGCCGGCGTTCAGCCGTTTGCCCATCACCAACGTCCCGACGGCGAAGGCGAACTTCGCCTTCTTGGTACGTCCCAGCAGATAGCCCGCACCCACGGCGAGCCCCAGTGCCGTCCTGTTGTTCATGTCGACGGTTTGCCTTTCTCCAGTCTGTCGAGGAGCTCGTCCTCGCGGCGGTCGAACTCGGCCTCGTCGATCTCGCCCGCCTCCAGTCGCTCCTCGAGGAGGGCGAGCTCACGTGTCACGGCCGACGGGTCGTAGTACTGCCGCTCGGCCTCGGCGGCCACCCGCCCGAGCACCCAGAGGGTGCCGCGGACCGGTGCCGCCGGGAGCAGGAACAGTTCTCCCAGCAGGCCCATGGGAGGTCACTCCACGAAGCTGTAGGGCGGGAGCGGATCGCTGAGCCGGATCTCGAGCTGGGGGTTGTCCTTGATCAGCGCGTCGACGGCGGCGAGGAACCGGGCCGTGTCCTCGCGGGCGACCAGGCATGAGACGCTCACCAGCCAGCCGGTGGACGCGGGGCCGCGGCTGACGGCCGCGGCGATGCCCATGAGCGTGTCGTGGACCAGTTCGGCGTCGCGCGTCTCGCGCTGCTGGACGGCGGCCACGATGCGTTCGCCGAGCTGGATCTTCTGCTCGTAGGTCCCGCCGCCCGCGGCCCGGTTGGCCTCGGTCAGGGCGCGCAGTTCGGCGTTGTCGGCGAGCACCTGGTGCAGGACGACGTCTTCGTTGTGCGAGGCCTTCACGTTGTACTCGACCTTGTCGTGAAGGGCCGTGAGCCGCTCCTCGAAGTGCTCCGCCCGTTCGGCCAGCACCGACTTCACCGCGGCGTCGTCGGGCGAGACGCCGCCGAACCGCATCGGCAGCACGGGGCCACCGGCGGCGGCGTAGGTGAGGACGCGCTGATGGGCCAGCAGGTCCCGGCGCTTGGGCCGGAGATCCTCGGGCGCGTCGCTGACCAGCGCGATGAGCTCCCCCTCGGCCAGGGTACGGACCGGGCGTGGCGGGTCGCCGACACCGGCGAGCTCCGCCTCGGGGCGGGGGTGCGATCGGTGGGCGATGCCGTAGACGTAGGTGCTCACTCCTGCTCCTCCTTCCTGCGGTTCGAAGCGGTGCGCCGGGCGCGCGGTTTGGCTTCCGATCGGCTCTCGCCCTCGTCACGGGCCTGCTGGAAGGCGTCCGAGACGGTCTGGGCGGCGCCGGACAGCGCCCCCTTGGTCTTGCCGCGGGCCCCGGACTCGGTCATCTCGCCCACCATCTCCGGCAGCCCCGGGCTGCGGTTCGGGCCGGCTTCCAGGTCGAGTCGGTTGCACGCCTCGGCGAACCGCAGATAGGTGTCGACGCTCGCGACGACGACCCGTATGTCGATCTTCAATATCTCGATGCCGACGAGCGAGACACGCACGAAGGCGTCGATCACGAGGCCTCGGTCGAGGACGAGTTCCAGGACGTCGTAGAGTCCACTGGTACCGCCGCCACCGCGGCCTTGCTGTGCCGGAACAACAGACATGTCGTCCGGTCCTCCTTTGGCTGGTCGGTGTGCGCGGGGCGTGCGGGACGCCCCTGCGGCCGATGGGACCGGGCCGCTAGGTGGGGTCCGCCTTCCCGCGCTCGTAGCGCCGGACGCGCTTGTACGTGGTGAGCTCGCCGTCCGGCCCGAGAATGACCTCATAGGTCGCGAGCAGGCTCATCGTGTCGGGCACCCGGGCGAGTTCGAGGACCTCGACCCGGACCACCCAGCCGTCCTCCACACGCTCGAAGCTGGAGACCGATTCCGGCTGGGTGCCGGTGAGTTCGGCGAACTGTGCCCGGGCGAGCCGCAGGATTTCCACGGCGGACGGCGGGCGCCCCTCCTCGGGGCTCCGCTTCTTCCCCGGGCCGTTCCCCGAAACGTCGGAGCCGTGCGCTGTATTCGTCATATCGGCCTCGCCCACCGCGTTACCCGTCGGGGAGTGCTCAAACATGGCGCCCCGAGAGGCGGGGCGGGTGCGGGGGGAGGCTTAGCTTGCGTGTCCATACGCGCCGCGTACCCGCGCTCGTCGCCGGTACGCCGCTCCACCCGACCGCCCGTGCGACCCCGGTGACCTCGAAGCCCACGGGCCCCAGGGATACCGCCACAGCCCAGGGATTCCCCGGAGGAGCAGGGCCCCGTCCGTGGTCTCGCAAGTGGCCGGTCGTCCCGGCCGCCGTGCCGCCAAGTGAGCCCTGGCGGAAATTCCGGCGGGTACGGGCCAAAGGCACCGTGACGGCGTGTTCACCGAATGCCCCGCCCCTGTGTCGGCAACTGCCTTCCCCGGGGCGGGTTTTCCGGCGTAGCCCGTTGAACGACCGTCGAGCGCGGTCGGCCTCCGGGGCGCGCGGTCGCGGTCCCGAGTGGTCCTCCGGGTGCTCCGCCGGGTCGTAACGTGTGATCATGTCACGTCATTCATTGCGGTCGGCCGCCGCGTGCTTCGCCCTCTTGTTGGCCTTTCTGGGAGGAATACCGTCCGCCGCGGCGGCGTCCCCGCCGACCGCGCCGGTGTTGCCTTCCCCCACCGGGAAACAGCCGATCGGCACCAAGTCCCTGCATCTGGTGGACACCACCCGGGCCGACCCGTGGAAGCCGGAAGCGGGCCACCGTCAGCTGATGGCGTCGCTGTGGTACCCGGCGCTGCGGCCCTCGGCCCGGCCGGCTCCGTACGCGTCCGCCGCGTTGTCCACCGCCGTGTTCGGCACGGACGCGCTCGCCGCCATACGCACCCATGCCACCGTGGACGCCCCCGCCGCGCCCGGCGCCCGTCCGCTGGTGGTCCTGTCCCCGGGGTTCGGGTTGAGCCGTCTCACGCTGACCACCCTGGCCGAGGAACTGGCCGGCCGGGGTTACGCGGTGGCCGCGCTGGATCACACCTATGAGGCGCCGGTGGAGTTCCCCGGCGGCCGGATCGAGACGTGCCTGATCTGTGAGCGCCCGGATCTGGGCCGCGTCGTGTCCAGCCGGGTCAAGGACATCGGCTTCCTGCTCGACCGGCTGACCCGCCCGGGCACCGGCGTCCGCGTCGATGCCACCCGCATCGCCGTGGCCGGGCACTCCATCGGCGGCGCGAGCGCCGTCGAGCTCCTGGGCACCGACCCCCGCGTCGACGCCGCGGTCAATATGGACGGCGACTTCTTCACCGCCCCGCCGACGCGTGCGCTGAACCGCCCGGTGCTGCTGTTCGGCGCCCAACGGGCCGGGGGGCCCGTGCCCGACGCGAACTGGAACGAGCGGCGGCGCCACTTCTCCGGCTGGCAGCGCTGGCTCGACGTGCCCACGGGCGGCCACATGACCTTCACCGACATCCCCTGGATCGACGGCCGGTTCGACGTCAGCGGGCGGATCCCCGCGAATCAGCGGGCCAAGGCCTTCGGCACCCTCGCCGGGGACCGGGCGACCCCCGTCGTCCGGGCGTACGTGGCCGCCTTCATGGACCGGCATCTGCGCGGCCGGCCGAGCCCCCTCCTGGACCGGCCCTCGACCGCCTACCCCGAGGTCCGTTTCGTCAAGTAGCCCGTCAGGACGGCACAACGGCCGTCCCGGCGGTCGGGGCCGCACCCGGCCCCGACCGCCGACGGCTCACCAGCCGGTGGCCCCGCGCACCTCCCGCGCGATGTCGACCACCGACCGCTCGTCCGTCGGCACCCGCACACAATCCCGCGGCGCCCGCTCGTCCGGATGCCGTGCCATCACGGCACTGCGCCGGACGTGCGGCGCCAACTGGGACCCGATCTCCCGGCGGGCGAGCCGCCCTTCGACCGTCGCGTCCGTGGCGGTGAGCAGGACCCGCACGGAGCGGACCGGTCCGCCGCCGCCCATCGCCCGCTACGCGAGGCCGACCGGCCGCCGCACCCGGATGTCGGCGCACCCGCCCGCACGGACCGGCCCCTGTCCGGAGGGGTCGCACGCGCCGCCGCGGCGGGTTCACGGCGGTATCCATCCCTCCCCCGCTCCGCGATACTGCCTGCCATGCGCCTTCTGATCGCGACCGTCGGGTCCCGCGGCGACGTGGCCCCGTACACCGGGCTCGGTGTGCGCCTGCGGGAGGCCGGTCACGAGGTGACGATCGCCACGCACGACGGCTTCGCCGGCCTCGTCGGGCAAGCCGGTCTCGGCTTCCGCTCCCTGCCCGTTGATCCGCGCGCCCAGCTCGCCTCCGCCGCCGGGCAGCGCATCCTCCGCGCCGGAACCGGTGCGGCGGCCGTCATGGAACTGCTGCGCATGGGCCGCACCGTGATGCCCGCCCTGGGTCGGGCTCTGCTCGACGCGGCCCGGCAGGGCACCGATCTGCTCCTGTTGTCGGCCACCACCGCGCCCCTGGGCCAGGTCGTCGCCGAAGCGCTCGGCGTGCCCACGGTGGGGCTCTTCCTCCAGCCGCTCGCCCCCACCCGGGAGTTCCCACCCGTGCTCACCGGGACCCGCTCCCTGGGCCGCCGGGGCAACCTGCTGGTGGGCCACGCCCTCCAGGCGGCCGTCGACCGGCTCATCACACCCCCTGTCCGCGGGCTGCGCGAACAGCTCGGGCTCCCCCGCCGCGGCGCCGGGGCCGAACGGCGGCGGGCCATCCGGCAGGGCATGCCCCTCCTGCACGGCTTCTCCCCATGTGTGGTGCCCCGGCCGGCCGACTGGCCGTCGTGCATGGAGGTGACCGGCTACTGGTGGCCGTCACCTCCGCCGGGCTGGCGGCCACCGCCCCGGCTGGCCGACTTCCTCGCGTCAGGGCCGCCGCCGGTGTACGTGGGGTTCGGCAGCCTGGTCGTCGCGGACGCCGAACGGCTCGGCGCCGTCATCGGGTCCGCCCTGCAGACGGCCAAGGTCCGCGCGGTCGTCCAGACCGGCTGGTCGGACCTGTCGGTGACCGGCGACGACGTCCTGGCCGTGGACGAGATCCCGCACCACTGGCTCTTTCCCCGGATGGCGGCGGTCGTCCACCACGCCGGCGCCGGCACCACCGCGGCCGGGCTGCGGGCCGGAGTGCCCGCGGTGCCCGTGCCCGCCCAGCTGGACGCCCCGTTCTGGGCGCGGCGGCTGACCGCCCTGGGGGTGAGCCCCGGGGCCGTCCCGCTGGCCGAACTGTCCTCCGACCGGCTGGCGGCGGTACTGCGACGGGCTGTGGAGGAGCCCGCCCACCGGCACCGGGCCCAGGCGCTCGCCGCCCGGATCAACGCCGAGGACGGCGCGGCGAAGGTCGTGGCAGCCGTGGAGCGGCTGCCGGTCCGCTCATGACGCACCCCGCCCGCGCGCCGAGTCCCGGCCGTCGAGGGGCTGTCGGGGGCGCCGTCACGTCTCCCGGCGGTCCGTGGGCTCCGGCTTCCGGTGTTTCCCCGGAGGCTTCCGCAGGGCCGGGCGGTCCCACTGCCCCGTCGACTCCCCGGCGGGATCGGCGAGGTGGAGGAGGTCCTGCGCCGCGGCCAGATCGTCCGCGACGGTCACGGGGGCCCACTCATAGCCGTCCCACTGCTCGATGACGCGCGGAGCCTGCGGGTGCACATGGAATCCGCGGTGCCGCCCCGGCCCCAGCGGCACCGCGCGCAGTCGGCCCTTCTTGCGTTCCCGGTCCGCCTCGCGCCGCTGCGCCCAGTCCTTCAGGGGTTCCTCGTCCATCGCGCCAGCATGGCGCAGCCGCCCTCGCTCCCGCCACCGTTTGCCCGACGTCGCGGGTGCCGTTCGCGAGGGGCCGCCGGCCGGTGGGCGGGCGTCATGAACCGTGTCCCGCGAAACTGTTGATCGTTGACATCAGCGCCCGATTCATCCAGTTTTCCAGCGAGCGGAGGAGACCCTTGCCCACCGACGAGCCTCAGACGGACGGAACGGAAATCTTCCTGGTCGGAGGGCCGGCGGAGCTGCCCCCGACCTGGCGGCTGCCTCCGGGCCAGGAGGATTCGACCGAGGTGACGGTGCCCCACCTCAACAGGAACGAGCACTTCGCCCACACGACGAGGACCCAGCCCGTGGCGGGCGGCGGCGAGCTCGCGGTGTTCGCGTGGTCCCACTCGACCGCCATCGCCGAATAGGACGTCGGTGGCCCGGTAGCGCCGACCGGGTGCCCCGCGTCGGAGGAATACCCCCTTCATGATCAGATAGGTGTTTTCCACGGGGAACCAGAAAGTATGTCCTCCCGTCTTGTACGCCGACGGGGCGTGCGCGGGACTCCACCATCACCGCCATGGCCCCGGGACGCGGATCCTCATCAACAACACAGGCAAGGCAGTGCGGCGTATGAAAGAGCTGTCGGTGACGGGCGAGTCCCCCGACGAGTCGAAGCAGGACCGGCCCTCGGCCGGACACACGCAGGCACCGTCCGAGCCGAAGAAACCGGCCGAGCTGAAGGAACCGGCCGAGACGAAGTCACGGTCCGGGGCCAAGGCACCTGAGGCGGCGAAGACATCGGAGCCGGCGACCGCGCCGAAAACCAAGGCCGGGGCGTCACCCGCCTGGGCCGCATCGCCGCGCCCGTCGACGGATGACGACGCCCGTACCGACGACGACGGCATACCCGCCGACCCCAGGCGCTCGATGTCGGCGGGCACGGACGCGCGGAAGCCCGCGTCGGACGGCGCGAAGGCACCCGCCGAGTCCCGGCAGGCCCCCCGCTGGGCGGCGGGCGGAACCGATTCCGCCGCGCAGGCGACGGCGGTGCTCCCGGCCGTCGGCACGGGCGAGGACGCCGGCGAGGACACCACCGCCCGTACGCCGGCGGGCGAGGAAAAGCGCCCGGCGCCCACCGCCGTCCCCAGCGGGGACGGCTCCCGGCCGGCCGCCCTGAAGTCCGGCCGGCCCGCTGCCGTGAAGCCGGCACAGGCACCGCCGCCGGTGCGGAAGCCCGAGCCGGTCCCGCCGGTCGCCCCGCCGCGGCCTCCGGTGGCCGGCACGGCCGGCACCTCCGGCCCGAAGGCAGCCGCACGGCCGACGGGCGTGCCCGGTCCCGTCACCACCTCACGACCGGGCGCGCAGCCGGGCACGCCGCCCGGGGCCGGGCAGATCGAGGAGCGGCCGGGACCCCCGCTCGATCTGCTGGCGCAGCTGACGAACACCCCGGCCCCGCCGGTCACACCGATGCGCTCGGTCGCGCGGCGCTTCAAGATCTGGGGTCCCGTGGTGGTGGTGCTCGCGGTCGGTGTGGTGACCGCGCAGTTGGTGCGGCCGCTGCCGAAGCCGACGCTCGCCCTGGAGGGCTCGGCGTCCTACACGTTCCAAGGCGGCGGTTTCTCGATGCCGTGGCCCGACCACGGGCAGTCCGCCGCGAAGGTCGTGGGCGCGGGCAGTCTGGGGACGTCCGGTGAGCAGAAGCCCATGCCGACCGCGAGCGTCGCCAAGGTGATGACGGCGTATGTGATCCTCAAGGACCACCCTCTCAAGAAGGGTGAGGGCGGGGAGCAGATCACGGTCGACTCCCAGGCGGAGGCGGATTCCGCGAAGACGGACGAGTCGAGGGTGCCGCTCAAGGAGGGGCAGCGGTTCACGCAGGAGCAGATGCTCCAGATGATGATGATCCCCTCCAGTAACAACGCCGCCCGGCGGCTGGCACGCTGGGACGCGGGTTCCGAGGACGCGTTCGCCGAGAAGATGAACAAGGTCGCCCGGGAACTGGGTATGAAGGACACGGTCTACACCGACCCCAGCGGCTTGAAGGAGTCGACCAAGAGCACCGCCGTCGACCAGCTCAAGCTGGCCGAGGCCGTCATGCGGAACGAAGTCTTCCGGCAGATCGTCCGAACGCCCAGCGCCACGATCCCCGGCCTGAAGGAGCCGATCTACAACAACAACGCGCTCCTGTCCACGCAGCCGGGCACGGCCGGCATCAAGACCGGCTCGAACACGCCCGCCGGCGGTGCCCTGATGTGGGCCGCGTACCGGACGGTCGACGGCAAGGACCGGCTGATCCTCGGAGTGACGATGGATCAGCGCATGCCCGGCGGGGATTCCAATGCCCATCTCAAGCGCGCACTGGACAACAGCCAGAAGATGATCGAGGGCGTCCGCGACGCCCTCGTCTCCGCCACCGTGGTGAAGAAGGGCCAGGTCGTCGGGTATGTCGACGACGGGCTGGGCGGCAGGACCCCGCTGGTGGCCACCGCCGATCTCCAGAGCGTGGGCTGGTCGGGGCTCAAGCCCGCGCTCCGGCTCGCCGATGGCGGCCGGGCCGTCCCGCACGAGGCCAAGGCCGGTACGAAGATCGGGGTACTGACGGTGGGTGACGGGCCGGGCGCGGCGAAGGTGCCGGTGGCGCTGCAGAAGGACCTGAGCGAACCGGGCTTCGGCTCGAAGCTCGTCCGGCTCGGGTAGGTCCCCGGCCCTGCCGCGGTCTCCTGTGGCTCCGATCGTGATCGGAGCCACAGGAGCGGGCGTTTTTGACCCGCTCGGCGGCCGGCGGGCCGGCGGCGCGGCCCGTCGTGAAGGCGAGCGTCCACAGGCGCCGCCAGTCCAGGCGCGGTCGCGCCGGCGGAACGCCCGGGCGGTTCCGGGGAACGCGTACGAGCAGTGCACCGGGCTCCGACACGCAGTGCACGGGAGTAGGCAGAGTCAGCGCCTCACCGTCGACACCGGCTTGCACCTCCGGCTGATCGGCATCGACGACGACCTCGCCGGAGGTCAGGGAGACCAGGCCGGGCGCGTGCCGGCCGCGCAGCAGGTCGGCCGCCTCGACCGCACTGTCGACCTGGACACTCACCATGCCCAGTACCCCGCCGTCGAGCCGATCGCGCCTGCCCAGTCCCGCACGGTCACCGACCCGGTACGGGTTGTTGCTGACCAGAACAGCCTGCGGGCCGTCGACAGTGACGGCGCCCGCGCCGACCGCCAGTCGGGGGCCTTGCAGGTGGGTCAGCACGCCGGGAAGCAGCCGCAGGACGGTGCCGACCTTGTCGTCACGGTACGCCGGGCTCTGCACGACCTCCGCGTACGCACCGAAGGAGCACCCCCGCGCCGACGGCCGCCACGACCGCCAGACGCGCCGTCCAGAGCTGCCCCACCCCACGCGCGATGACGGATCCCATGGCACCTCCCGGCTTCGCGGCCTGTGCTCTCGTCTCATGTTCACCGTCGGCAGGGGCATCATCGTCACCCGGAACGGGTGAGGTGGGCACGGCTACGCCGGGCCCACAGTGGAAGGCCACCGGTACGGGCCGGACGACCGGTGCAGGAGGACCGTTCCGAGAAGGGCGACCGGATGAAGGGCAACGGACGTACCACCGGTGGGCCGTGGCCGGGCCGCCCGGAGGAGCGGGCGACGGTGGAGGCCCGGGCGCTGCTGCCGAGGATCTGGGCCGATCCGCAGCACATGCCGGAGCAACTGTCCTTCTTCGCGGTGCAGAGGTTCGGACCACAGGCCACTGCCTCTGTTTCCCGCCGGAAGGAGCGCGAGCCGTCGGCCGGGGACGACGAACTCCGCAGGGAGGTCATCGCCCACGGGATGCGCATGACGATGGCCGACGGCGCCGTGCTGGGCGGCCCGTTCGTGTTCCTCGTGCCCCTGAGCTTCGTGGCGGCCCTGCTCTCCCAGGCCCGCATGATGCTGGAACTGGCCGTCCTCGCCGGGCACGACGCCCGAAGCGAAGGACGGGTGGCGGACCTGCTGGTCCTCCAGGACGTGTACCCGACGACCGAGGCCGCCGCCCGGGCCCTGAGCGACGTGAGCCGTCATCCCTCCGGAGGACGGGGTCGGATCCCCCGCCGGACACGATGGTCGCTGATCGTCAGGATGGCGGCGCTCCTCGGCCTCGTGGGCGGGGGAGAGAAACGCAGCCGGCTCCGCCAGGTGATCTCGACGGCCCCGATCGTGGCCCTGTTCCTCGTGGGCATGGTGCTGCCGTTGATCTGGGTGCCCGCACTCGCGGTGATCTACCGAAGGAACACCCTGCGACTCGGAGCGAAAGCCGTGCGGTTCTACACCCCGGGCGCCACGGGTGAGCCGCTCGGACAGCATGGACGTCTTCCCCGCGTCCCCCGGGCAGCCGGCCTCGCCGCTGTTCTGCGGTTCCTCGCCCTCGCCGTCGTGCCCTTCGCCACCGCCGCCGCGCTCGCCGTGGCGGACGTCCGGCTCGTCGGCGGGTTCTGGGGCACCAGCCTGATCGTCCTCGTCACGGTCTCCCTCCTCGCGGCGGGCGTCTGGCACGTGCGCCGCCGGTCGCGAGCCCGGTGCCCGCCCCGCTGAGCAGGATGGTCGCCCTGGCCGGTCAAAGGCTCGGGTTCCGGCCCATCAGAGCGGCAAAGGACGCCGGGTCGGTGTCGAATCCGCGGACGGCCTTGCGGAACACCCACTCTCCCGAGGCGCCCCGGGTGAACTCCGCGACGGTCGCCGCCGTGGCGTCGAAGACACCGACGAAGTCGTCGTTCACCAGCTCGGTACGGTCCTCACGGACCCGGACAGCGGTGTTCGGCACCTCACCGAAGGTCTTCCGCCCGTCGCCCTGCTGAATGACGACGCCCACCACGACACGGGTGTACCGGGAGGACAATCGGTCCAGCTCCAGCGTCATGGCCTCGTCGGTGCCGAAGCCCTGGCCGGTACGGCTGTCCCTGTTGAGGGTGATGGTGCCGTCGGGTGACCGACTGTCGAAGTGCACGACGTACTCGGGCTTGCCGTACGGATCGTCCGCGGAGTAGGTCGCGGCGACGATGTCGAGGTCGTTGGCCGGTGTGCCCGAGGGACTCGGGTCCCACTTGAGCGTGACCTCGACCTTCCTGAGCCCCTTGTTGAGACCGCTCACGGACTTGCCTTCCTCGTACGGGACTGACGGGAGATGTGTCCGGACTCAATTGTATCGCCCAGGGTAGGAGTTGAGGTTGCCCGCGTAGACACATCGCGGTCCGCGGTCGGCCCGTGTCGTGTCCGGGGGCCGACGCGTTGGGTGGGTATGAACCGATTGACCACCGCCGCGGCGCGGATCCTGACCGCCCTGTCGGCCACCGTGGCCCTGGTCGTGGGGCCGGTGGGGGCGCCGAGGGGCGAGATGCCCCCACCACACGCGGACGGCGTCGGCCCCGGGCCGGTGCGGAGTCTGTTCGGCAAGGAGATCCGGCGGATTCCCACCACACGGCCGGTGGTCGCGCTGACGTTCAACGCCGCGTGGGACGGGGCCGGGGTGGACACCGTATTGCAGGTGCTCCGCCGACGGCACGCCCCGGCCACGTTCTTCCTGACGGGGCAGTTCGCCGAGCGTCACCCCAAGGTGGCGCGGGCGATGGCGGCCGAGCACGGAATCGGCAATCACTCCTACAGCCACCCGCAGTTCGGTGGACTCGTCCACCGCGAGGTGGTGGACGAGGTGTCACGGGCCGACCGGGCCATCCGCGAGGCGACCGGCACGGTGCCGCTGCCGTTCTTCCGCTTTCCCTACAGTGCCACCACCCCGAAGGGGATCGCGGAGGTCAACGCCCTGGGGTTCGCGGACATCGAATTCACCGCCGACACCAATGGCTACCGCGGTGCGGCCGGCGGTATGACGGTCCGAAAGGCTGTCGACCGGGCCTTGGCGGCCCTGTCGCCCGGGGAGATCGTGCAGCTGCACGTCGGCAGCGCGGACGGCCACGAGCCCGTCCTCGACGCGTGGGCCCTGCCCCGGATCATCGACGCCGTCCGCGCCCGCGGCTTCGAGATCGTCGACCTGCGGACCCTCCTCGTCGGGCGAGGAGCCTGATGATGCGAGAGCGGCAACCGGCCGGGGCTGCTGAGGGCGGGCCCGCCGGGTGACTCCCGGTGGGCCCGCCCGGAGCTCAGGACTGCGGCACGACGTTCTCCGCCTGCGGGCCCTTCGGGCCCTGGGTGACGTCGTACTCCACCTTGGCGCCTTCCAGCAGCTCCTTGTACCCGGTGGTCTGGATGGCTGAGAAGTGGACGAAAACGTCGGGACCGCCGTCGTCCTGGGTGATGAACCCGAATCCCTTGTCGGCGTTGAACCACTTCACCGTGCCTGTTGCCATGCCTCTTGCCTCTCATCCGAATCCGCGCGTGAACGACGCGCGCCGGGGCGGCCTGTCGCTGCCGGCCCCGGTCGTTCCCGACCTTTCCCCGCGTAACAGCGAAATACGCCCCGGCATCACGGCAGGGCCACGGATGGCCCTGCCGTGGTGCCGGGTCGCCTCCCGCCCCGTACCGTGGGAGTGGATTTCCGAGCCCGGCAGTCCCCGACGGCAGAGGAGCACGGGTGATGAGCGCCCCCGAGAGTGCGGATCACGTCAGTGTTCATCTGACCGACTGTGGACACGAGGACGCGAACGTGGTGTTCGGCGCCCTGGAGACCGCGTTCCCCGAGGGCACCGGTCCGGCGCGCAGCGAGACCCGCGCGTCGCGGTCCACGGCGGAGAACCCCGTGATCTGGTGCACGATCGTCGACGCCCGGACCCGTAGCGACGCGGTGTCCGCCCCCGCACCCCTGTCCGGCGCGGTCACCGTGGACCTCTTCGGCCCCGCCCATCCCGTGCACCAGGTCCAGCAGAAGCTGGCCGCGGTCTTCGACGTCGAGCAGCACGGCACGGTGTCGGGCGAGCACGAAGTGGAGATCCGGCTCAAGTTGACACCCCTGTCCAGGTCGTAGGCCGAGGCCGTTCGACCGGCCGGGTGAACGGTGGTCATTCCTCGACGGCTCGATCCTCCGGGCGTGCCCGCCCGGCCCACCGATCGCGTCTGGTATGCCGCCTACGGTTCCAACATGGACCCGCGGCGTCTGACGTACTACCTCGCCGGGGGCCGGCACCCCGGCGGGACGCGTACGTACCCGGGCTGCGCGGACCCTCGGCAGCCCGAGCGCTCCTGCGCCGTACTGCTCCCGGGCATCGTGTACTTCGCCACCGAGTCGCCCGTCTGGGGCGGGGGCCGGGCCTTCTACGAACCCGACGCCGAGGGCGAGACCCCGGCGCGCGCCTACCTCGTTTCGGTGGCGCAGTTCTCCGGGATCGCGGCTCAGGAGATGTACGAGAGCCCGGGACGGGAGCTGGATCTGCGGGAGGTAGTCGCGCACGGCCGGGCGCGGATCGGGCCGGGGCGGTACGAGACCCTGGTGTGCCCGGGGTTCCTGGACGGCTTTCCCGTCGTCACCTTCACCGCTCCCTGGGCCGTCGGGGAGGTGGCCGGCCATCCTCCCTCCCCCGGCTATCTCCGGCATCTCGCCTCGGGCCTCATGGAGGCACACGGCTGGTCCACCGGCCAGGCGGCCGGTTATCTGGCCGGGTGCCCCGGAGCCGAGGGGCATTGGACGCCCGCGGAGGTCGCGGCCGTACTCCAGGCCGGTCCGCTGAGCCGCTGAGGATTTGCGGTCAGGGTGGAGACGCCTCCGCTCAGGGAGTGAGAACCGGGGTCCGGGCCGCGTGTCGGACGGGTGGAGCCACCCGGGTGGCACGGCGTCGGACGGTGTCTGTGGTGCGGCTGAGAGGGAACACGCACTAAGTGCCTGACCTCCCCGATCCCCTGACGACCCTCGTCCGGCGCGGCAAGGAACCCGCGGTCGCGCAGACCCTGCGTTCCACCACCGCCGCGGTGATCTCCTATGTGGTGGCACTGTCGCTGAGCAGCGAGCCCGTGCCGCTGACGGCACCCCTGACCGCCCTGCTCGTCGTCCAGGTCACCCTCTACTCCACCCTCACCACCAGCATCCGCCGGGTGAACTCCGTGGTGGTGGGGGTGTTCATCGCCATCGGCTTCTCCACCATGGTGGGCCTCACCTGGTGGAGCCTGGGGCTGATCATCCTCGCCTCCCTGGTCATCGGGCGTTTCGCGCGGGCGGGGGAATTCGTTCCCGAGGTGGCGATCAGCGCCATGCTCGTCCTCGGGGTCACCCGGGTGGCGGAGAGCGCGTGGGACCGGGTGCTGGAGACGCTGATCGGCGCGGTCGTGGGGCTGTTGTTCAATGTCTTCTTCGCCCCTCCGGTGTGGGTGCAGCCGGCCAGCGAGGCCATCGAGCACCTGTCGCGCCGGATGGGCCGTCTGCTGCGGCGCATCGGCGAGGAGGTCGAGGGCCGCACGACGGTCGAGGAGGCCGCGGCCAGGCTCTACGAGGCCCGTCGGCTGGACCACGACATCGTCGAGGTGGACGCCGAACTCCGGCAGGCCGAGGACAGTCTGCGGCTCAATCCCCGGGTCAAGGAGGGGCAGCTCTTCCGGGTGGTGCTGCGGACCGGCCTCGACGCCCTGGAGATCGCCGCGGTCGTGCTGCGGGTGACCTGCCGTACCCTGACCGACCTCGCCAAGGAGCGGACGGACGAGCCCTTGTTCGAGGAGGAGGTGGCGAACGCGTTGAAGGAGGTGTTCACCCATCTCGCCCTCGCCGTCGAGAGCTTCGCCGTGCTGATCACCACGCAGGTGAGCACCAATGCCGAGAACGCGGAGGACCGGCTGGTCAGTGAGCTCGCCGCGGGCCGCGCCAGCCGCGACCGGGCCGCCGACCTGCTTCTGGTGCGCGTCCTGGAACACCCCCGTCAGTGGCAGTTGCACGGCGCGATCCTGACCGAGGTCGACCGGATCCTGGACGAGCTGGATGTGGAGGAGCGGTCCCGGCGGCTGGTGGACGAGCTCGACCGCCGCTCCCGCGAGCAGCAGAACAGGCATCCGGTGCTCGCCGGGTTCCGTCGCCGGGTGCGCATGAGCCGGTACGGCTGGCGGAGCAGCGCGTGAACACCCCTCACGGGTCCGGCGCGCCGCGTCGCTCCGGTGGAGGGGCCCGGCTCCCCGAGCGACAATCGAGTGACCATCGTCTCGCCTCGAGCGTCCGACCGGGAGGCCCGGCATGAAGGCGTCCTCGGCCCGCGGTCCGGCTCTGCTCGTGGCCGCGTGCACGGCGCTGGCCCTCGGCTGCGGGAGCGGTTCGTCCGGCGCCGGGCCGTCCGCCACCGGTCGGCCGGGCGCCGTCCCCGTGGTCGCCTCGACGAATGTGTACGGGGACGTCGTGCGGCAGATCGGTGACGACCGGGTCGAGGTCGTCTCGATCATCGGCGACCCGGCACAGGACCCGCACTCCTACGAGGCCGGTACCCAGAGCCGACTGGCGCTCTCCCGGGCGCGGGTCGTTGTCGTGAACGGCGGCGGCTACGACGGGTTCGTCGGCCGGATGCTGCGTGGTACGAAGAACTCCTCGGCGGAGGTCGTGAACGCCGTACAGGTCTCGGGGAAGACACCGGCGGCGGGCCAGGAGCTCAACGAGCACCTCTGGTACGACGTCCTGGCCATGGGAAAGCTGGCCGACCGGATCGCGGACGCGCTGGCCAGGGCCGCCCCCGGCGATGCCGCGGCCTTCCGGCGCAACGCCGAGGAGTTCCACGGGAAACTGACGTCCCTTCAGGCGGAGGAGGCGCGTATCAAGGCGGATCACAAAGGCGCCGCGGTCGCGGTCACCGAGCCGTTGCCGCTGTACCTGACGGAGGCGGGCGGTCTGCGGAACATGACACCGGCGGACTTCGGCGAAGCCGTCGAGGAAGGCACCGAGGTCTCCCCCGGCAGCCTGCGGGAGACCCTCGACCTGCTCACCGGAAAGCGGGTGAAGGCGCTGGTGTACAACGAGCAGACCACCGGTCCGCAGACGGAGAAGGTGAAGCGGGCCGCCGAGGACAACGGGATCCCGGTGGTCCCCGTGACCGAGACGCTCCCCGCGGGCGAGGACTACGTGGGCTGGATGACGGACAACGTCCGGGCGCTCCGGCGGGCGCTGGGGACGTGATGGACCACGCGGAGACGACCGCACCGCTCTCCTCCGGGGGATCACCTCCCGACGGGGGCCCGGGGGCGACAGCGCCGGTGATCAGTCTGCGGGGCGCGGCGCTGTCCTACGGCGACCGTGTGCTGTGGCGTGATCTGGACCTCGATGTACGGCCCGGGGAGTTCCTGGCAGTACTGGGGCCGAACGGCTCCGGCAAGACGAGTCTGCTGCGGGTGCTCCTGGGCCGGCAGCGGCTCACCGCGGGAACGCTGTCGGTGCTCGGTCACGCCCCCGATCGCGGCAGCAGCGACATCGGCTACGTTCCCCAGCAGAAGTCGCCGCCCGTGCACACCGTCCTGCGGGCACGCGACCTGGTCCGGCTCGGTCTGGACGGCCACCGCTGGGGGCCGTCGCGGGCGGGCGCCGCGGCCCGCCGCCGGGTGGACGAGGCCTTGGCGATGGTCGGGGCCACCGCGTACGCGGACGTTCCGGTCAGCACGCTCTCGGGCGGCGAGCAGCAGCGCGTGCGGATCGCGCAGGCACTCGTCACCGACCCGCGGATCCTGCTCTGCGACGAACCGTTGCTCTCCCTCGACCCGCACCACCAGCGCTCGGTCACCGAGCTGGTGGACCGGCGGCGCCGCGCCGCGGACACCGCCGTCGTGTTCGTGACGCACGAGATCAACCCGGTGCTGGGGATGGTGGACCGGGTGCTGTACCTGGCGGGGGGCGGGTTCCGGATCGGGCCGCCGGAGGAGGTGATGACCTCGGCCTCCCTGTCGCGGCTGTACGGCACGCAGGTCGACGTCGTCCGGGTCAGGGGCCGCGTCGTCGTGGTCGGGGCACCTGACGAGGGCGCCGATGGCCCCGCGCACAGCCACTTCGGCGAGCAGCCCGACGGGCCCGCGGCGGAGCACCGGGGCGGTCCGCGGGGCGACGGGCCGCCGTGAGCGGGCGCGGCGATCCGGCCGTCGGCGGGGCGAGCGGCACGGTCCCGCGGCAGGTATTCGACTTCGACGACTACGGCGAGCTACTGGGTCTGGTCCACGACACGCTGGTCGCCGGGGCCCTCCTCGGCCTGGTCGGCGGGCTGGTCGGAGTGTTCGTGATCATGCGCGATCTGCCGTTCGCCGTGCACGGCATCAGCGAGCTGTCCTTCGCCGGGGCCTCGGTGGCGCTGTTCCTGGGCCTGAACATCGTGGCGGGGGCGATCGCCGGTTCGCTGCTGGCGGCGGGGGCGATCGGGGTGCTCGGCGTCCGCGCCCGTGACCGGAACTCGGTCATCGGCATCATCATGCCGTTCGGCCTGGGGCTGGGCGTGCTCTTCCTCTCCCTCTACAAGGGCCGGGCGGCGAACAAGTTCGGCATCCTGACCGGCCAGATCATCGCCGTCGACACCCCGCGGTTGTCCTGGCTCCTCGGCACCTCGGCCGTGGCGCTCGTCACCCTCGCGATCATGTGGAAGCCGCTGACGTTCGCGAGCGTCGACCCTGAGGTGGCGGCGGCCCGGGGCGTCCCCGTGCGGGCCCTGTCCCCCGCGTTCATGCTGGTCCTCGGGCTCGCGGTCGCGTTGGGCGTGCAGATCGTCGGGGCGCTCCTGGTCCTGGCGCTGCTCGTCACCCCGGCGGCCGCCGCCGCGCGGGTCACGGCCTCCCCCGTCCTGTTGCCCGTGCTGAGCGTCGTCTTCGCGCTGGTGTCGATGGAGGGAGGGATCCTGCTCGCCGTCGGCAGCACGGTCCCCATCAGCCCGTACGTCACGACGCTCTCCTTCCTGATCTATCTCGTCTGCCGCCTCGTGGGCGCGCGGCAGACACCTCGCGGACAACCCGAAGGAAGAACCTGAACCTCCGACGGGAGCGGCACTCAGCTGACGTTCCGTCATGTAGCGCCCGGGACACCTACGGCCCGAGTGCTGTCGGAATCGGCTGGGACAGCGCGATCCTGGCGCTGTCCCTTCACGTCGGCAAAGGCTCCGCGTCCGTACACGATGAGATTGCCGCGTTCAAGCACGTCGGCCGACGGCCGGGCATTCATCGACAGGGCGGCGGAGTCGTGGCGCACGGCGCACATCGCCTACGGAGCCGACACCGATCGAGCATGTCGGCAGGCCGCGACCACCGCGGCCTTCTGCAAGGGAGACGCGTAGAGGGAGGGCGGCTGGTCGCCGCCAGGTGGGTTGCCGCCGGGAGGCCGCCCTACCCGTTCGAGCCGAACGCGGCGGCTGCCAGGCGGCCCGAGATCCTGGGGGCCGCGCCGTCGCCGAAGGAGTCGGTGCCCACGGCGTAGACGGCGCGGCGGCTCAGGTCGGCGGAGGCGAAGACACCGCTCGCGTATCCGGGGTCGTGCCCGGTCTTGCCCCACAGGAGCGTGCCGTCGGGCAGCGGGAAGGACATCAGTGCGACGCTGAAGCAGGCGGAGCCCTTGTCGTGTCCGACATTGCAGTTGGAACCGTTCGCGTACGGCAGGAGCTTGCCGTCCGCGTCGCGGGGAAGGGCCCGCAACTCGGCCGTCTGGGCGGGGCGCAGCAGCCGACCCGTGAAGAGGGCCGTCATGAAACGGTCGAGGTCCGCGGTTGTGGAGATCATCTGAGCGGGGTTGCCGCCCTGCTCGTTGACGTCGACGAGTCCGCCCGTGCTGGTGGGCAGATAGCCGGGCAGATAGGGGCGGGGCAGTGTTGCGTTGCCCGCCGGGACCGAGGTGTGCCGCATGTTCAGCGGGGTCAGGACCCGGTCGGTGATCTCGCGCTGCAGGGAGTGGCCGGTGAGGTGTTCGATGAGTTTTCCCGCGACGCGGTAGCCGAAGGAGTTGTACTCCTGTTTGGTGCCCGGCGCGAAGTGCGGACCGGGCCAGGTCCTCCCCTCGGGACGCAGGGTGCCCTGGATGACCTGGTCGAAGGTGAAGTAGTCGAAGCGGGTGGCGATCTGCTCGTCGCCGGTCCGTGCCGGTGCGCCCTCGAAGTCGCTCGGCAGACCGCTGGTGTGATTGAGCAATTGGCGGACGGTGACCGGCTGGAAGGTGTCCGGCAGCAGTCCCGGGAGGTAGTGCTGAACCGTCCCGTCGAGGTCCACCCGGCCCTCGGCGGAGAGCTGGAGCAACACCACCGCCTCGAAGGTCTTGGAGATGCTGCCGATTCTGAAGTGGGCCTTGTCGGATATCCGCTTGCCCGTGTGGATGTCCCCTGTCGCACCGCTCCACTCGTGGCCGGACTTGTGTACCCGGGCCAGGGCGCCGGCCGCCTGGTCGCCGGGCCGGATGGTGATCGCCTCACGCAGGGCCTTGGTGTCCAAGGGGGATCGCACCGCGTGCGCGGAAGCCGACGGGTCCGCCGGCGATACGGCGTGGGCGGGGCCGGTGACGAGCCCGCCCACGGTGGCCGCGACCGCGAGGACGGACAGGGCGAGGGCGGACAGCCTCGTCCTACGGGGCCTGGAACTGCTCATGCTGCTCTCCAAGGAGATCGATCGAAGGGGAGTGGCATCCATGACGCCGACTCACCTGACCGAGTCTCCCCAAGCATGATCGTTCCGACATCGGGGAACGGCCCTGACCCGACCCCGAGAGACCCCTGAGGGATCCCCGGGCGGCGGGATCCACCCGGGTGTGCCCGTGAAGCACGCGTGGGTGGCTCGTCCTGACGTGCCGGATCGCCCTAACGTGTCGGGCCGTTTCTGCGCCGGGCGCTGAGGAAGGCGAACAGCGCGGTGGCGGCGGCGGTGACGGCGCCCGCGGCCACGTACCACCAGCGGGCGGACGATGGGTGGGGTGCCTTCGTGACGGCCCCTCCGCCCGCGGGTGCGGTGACGGGAGCGTCGGTGCCGTCGGCGGCGGCGAACGCGCCGGCCGGTTCCGGGGCCGCCACCGCGGCGGCGCCGGGCTTGCCCTGCAGGTTCCGCAGGTCCGAGGGGCGCACCTGGATGGCCAGTACGGCGATCACCGCGGCGGCCACCGTGAACGCCGCCGCGGCGATGAAGGCAGCCGAGACTCCCGAGGTGAGTACCTGGTCGGCCCAGGGCCGTGGGAGCTGCCCGGTCCGCTCGAAACGCGCGCGCTCCGCCGGGGTGGCCCGGGCGAGGAATTGCGGCACCTGGTCCGTGGCCTCGTTGCGGCTGGCCGTGCCGAAGACCGTGACGAGGATGGACAGCCCCAGCGAGCCGCCCACCTGCTGGGTGGCGTTGAGCAGGCCCGATGCCGCACCCGTCTCGTGGGTCGGCACTCCGGAGACGGCCATCAGCGTCAGCGAGACGAACTCCATGCCCATGCCGAGGCTGAAGACGAGCATGGGGCCGAGGACGCTGCCCAGATACGTGGAGTGGATGTCCGTCAGCGTCAGCCAGGACAGCCCGGCCGCGGCCAGGATCGCGCCGAGCACCATGAAGGGCTTCGGACCGTACTTCGGCAGCAGTTGGGAGGCCGTTCCCGCACCCACCGCGATCACGGCGCTGACGGGCAGGAAGGCCAGTCCGGCTTGGAGCGGGCTGAAGCCCAGCACGTTCTGCACGAAGAGCGTGAGGAAGAAGAACATGCCGAAGATCGCGGCGGCGAGGCTCAGCATGATCCCGTAGGTGCCCGCGCGGTTGCGGTCGGCGAACATCTTCAGCGGGGTGATCGGCTGCTTCGAGCGCCTTTCGATCTGGATGAACGTCGCCAGCAGCACCACTGCCGCGCCGAACGACGCGAGCGTGATGGCATCCCGCCAACCGTCCTGCGCCGCCCGGATGAAGCCGTAGACGAGCAGGGCCATGCCGAGCGTGGAGGTCAGTGCCCCGAGCAAGTCGAACCGCCCCGGGTGGCGCTCGGACTCCTTGATGTGCCGGGGCGTGGCGAGGGCGATGGCGAGCCCGATCGGCACATTGACGTAGAGGACCCAGCGCCAGTCCAGCCATTCGACGAGCATCCCGCCCGTCAGCAGGCCGATCGCACCGCCTCCGGCGGAGACCGCGGCGAAGACGCCGAACGCCCGGTTGCGGGCCGGTCCTTCGGTGAACGTGGTGGTGATCAGGGCGAGCGCCGTCGGCGAGGCGATGGCTCCGCCCACCCCCTGCAGCGCACGGGCGGCGAGGAGCTGACCGGAGTTCTGTGCCAGACCGCCGAGCAGCGAAGCGAGCACGAACAGCAGAACGCCGAAGATGAATACCCGGCGGCGGCCGAGGATGTCACCGGCCCGGCCGCCGAGGAGCAGCAGACCACCGAAGGTGAGCGTATAGGCGTTGATCACCCAGGAAAGGCTCGTGGTGGAGAAGTGCAGCGAACTCTGGATGTGCGGCAGCGCGATGTTCACGATGGTGATGTCCAGGACCACCATCAGCTGACAGGAGGCGATGACGAGAAGAGCGATGCCGTTTCCGTCGCCCTGCTTCGAGGTCCCGGCCCGCGACCGGCCCGGGTCGTCCGCTGCTATCGGCTGAGAGGTCGTCATGGCGCATCGTGCCTCGCGACAGGGTCAGTGGCCCTTTCGGCCCACTCAACCGAATGTAAGCCCGCTCCGGTCCCGCTACCAGTCGATCTAGGTGTGTTGTCCCGGGACGTTGGTGACACGCGTGCTGGGTGCTTGAACAGGTGAGGGCCTTCTGGGTTCGGTGTGGATTGCGACGTCTGCACCCGACCGCAGGAGGCCCTCGTGTCCCACCGTAATGCCCC
>NZ_JBVIQR010000026.1:0-6262 GCF_055576875.1 Streptomyces sp. NPDC033229
TACCGCTCGACACCGCATCTCTTACAGGTGGCTTTGTCGACCGTGCGCGTCCACTCGGCGTGATGCGAGCAGGCGGAGACGACGCGGCCCACCACGCGGGTCACGGGTGCGCCTCGCGCTGGTGTCGCCCCATGAGCACGGCGGCGTCGGTCATCGCCGACTTGTCACCACGGATCTCCGCCGCACGCCGGTGGCCCCTGATCCGCTCGCAGTCCTCACACCGGTCCGCCGGGTCGGCGGCGCGGCACTCCTCGAAGGTCGCCAACCGCAACGCGGTCGGCGGCACCTCCCACTCCCGACCACCCCCAGGCCGCCGCACCTGCACCCGAGGCCCCACCCGCCCCATCACCTGCGCGAACGTCCCATTGCGCGTATCCACCACGTACGCACCTTCCCGGTACGACATCACCACGTCCCGCCTCCATGGCCGTTTCGGATCACTGTCACGAACACCGTCGCGGGTCGCGGACCGGCAACCAATCCCAAGGCCCTATAGGCCGCCCTATAGTCGACATGTGGGGGATCACGTCGTGGACCTTTGGACTCACCCTCGGCTGGCGGCAGCGGTCGCTAGCCAGGACTGGGGCGCCCTCCTGAGGACGTACCGTCGGCTCACGGGCATGAGCCAGACGAAGCTCGGCGAGCTGGTCGGACTCGTACAACCGGACGTGTCCGACATCGAGCGCGGCCGCCGCCGTGTGACGTCCGTGGAGGTACGACAGCGCATCGTGTCCGGACTCGGGGTCCCCCGGCACTGCTGGCCGCCGCCGGGGAACGGGCAGAGACGCCTCCTGTTCCCGGCCTGGCCCTGCCCGGCATCGCTCCGGACGCGGACCTTCTGGCGCGCGTGACGAATGCCGTCGGCAATGCCAAACGGGTCGACACAGCGACTCTGGACTGGCTCGACCGGCTCCTGGCCGAACACCGGCGGGCCGAGGATGTGATCGGCTCCCGACCGCTTACCGCCGTGATGCTCCAGCAGCTCCGCACCGTGGTGGATCTGCACTCCGGCGCCCGGGGCGCCTTGGCGGACCGGGTCATCCGACTCGCTGCCGAGCACGCCCAGTTCCTCGCGTGGATGGCACAGGATCAGGCAGACAGCGCCGCGGCGCTCGCGTGGTACGACCGGGCCCACGAGTGGGCCCTGGAGGCCGGTGACGCCGGCATGGCCGCGACCACGCTCAGCATGAAGGCCCACATGGCCTGGTCCGGCGGGCTCGGTACCCGGTGCGTACGGCTCGCGGAGGCCGCCCGGTGGTCCGTCCCGGGCACGTCCCTCGGCGTGCGCGGCATGGCCGCACAGATGGAGGCACGCGGGCACGCGCTCAACGGGGACGCCGACTATGCCCACCGCCTCCTGGAGGAGGCGCAGGCCCTCATCGGCCAGGCCGCCGAGCACCCCGAGGACGAGCCGCCGTGGATGTACTTCTACGACGAGACGTGGTTCGCCCTGCAACGCGGCATGGCGGAGATGCACCTGGGCGCCTGGCCGTCCGCCATCGAGCACCTCACCGGCGGACTCGCCGCCCTGCCCGACGACTACCGGCGCGACAAGGCCTGGTACCGGGCCTGTCTGGCCCACGCGGCGGCCGGGGCGGGCGAAGCCGAGCAATCCTTGGCGGTCGCGCTGCACGCCGTCCCGGACGCGGCCGCCGTGGGGCGTCCGCACGCCTGGAACGAGCTCCACACCACGGCAGCAGCGTTGCTGCGCCGAAGAGCCCCGGAGGGGCGGCACCTCGTAGCCGCCCTCAAGGCGCACGACTGAGGCGCGCCACCGCGCGAGCGTGGGCCGTCTCCGTCGCCGCGCCGACATCCCGGAAGCCCCCGGCATGGGGACGGCTCGAGCCTCCCCCCTCTTGGCTCGAGCCGCCGCGGTTCCGACGCGCGAGGAACCGCGCGACCAAGGCTAGTTGACTCTGCGTCAGTGTCCAATCACGCTAGCGACACAGCCCTATCGACTTATTTATAGTTCCGATACGAGCAGTTGGCGGCGAGCTGGGGAGAAGGCATGGATCTGGCCCTGTTACGCACGTTCGTCACGGTGCACCGGGCCGGGTCGTTCACCCGCGCCGCCACTCTGCTCGGGCTGTCGCAGCCCGCCGTCACGGGCCAGATCCGGACGTTGGAGCGGCAGTTGGGGCGTCCGCTGTTCGTCCGGCAGGCGCGGGGCGTGAGCCCCACGAGCATCGGGGACGAGCTCGCGCACAAGATCGCGCCGCATGTCGACGCGCTGCTGGAGATCACCGAGGCCGATCTCGACGAGCAGTGGGCCAATCGCACGCTGCATCTGGCCGGGCCGCCGGAGTTCATGGCCCTGCGCGCGCTGCCCGCGCTCACGCCGCTCGTGGCGCAGGGGATGACCGTGCGGGCGGCGCAGGGCATCGCGGAGGACCTTTTCGAGGCGCTCGCGGCGGGCCATCACGACCTCGCCATCACCACGTCACGACCGCGCGGCCGGCTGCTGACGGCCACCCCGCTCTGCGACGAGGAGCATGTGCTGGTGGCGGCGCCGCGCTGGGCGGCCAGGCTCGGCGGGGCGGCGGTCGTGCGGGACAAGGGGGTGCGGGCGCTGGAGCATCTGCCGGTGGTCGAGGTGCACGAGTGCCTGCCGTTCGTGGCGCGCTACTGGGCCGCTGTCTTCGACAGCAAGCCCGTTACCGCCGGCACCGTCGTCGTCCCCGATCTACGGGCCGTGCTCGCCTGTGTGGCCGCCGGAGCGGGGCTCGGGGTCCTGCCCAGGTATCTGTGCGCCGACGCCCTCGACACGGGCGAGATCGTGGCCCTGCTCGACCCGCCCGTACCGCCGCTGCGCACGTATTTCCTGGTCGTACGGACCGGCACCCTCGCCCACCCCCATCTGGCCCGGGTTCATGAGTGGCTGCTGCGTGCCGCCGTCTCTTGGTGACAGCCGAGGGGAAAGGGGACGCCGGGAAGGGGTTTCGCGGGGGGCCCCGCGCGGCAGATGTCCCGTATGACCGAACGACCAGTGGTCAAACGCACCGCCCGCGCCATCCTGCTCGACGGCGACATCGGCACCACCACGTCCCGTTCCGACCTTCAGATGATCCTGATCAAACGAACGAAGCCCGGCGAGGATCCGTATTGGATCACCCCGGGCGGCGGTGTGGAGCCGGAGGACGCCACGGTCGTCGCCGCTCTGCACCGCGAGGTCGACGAGGAGCTCGGCGCGAAGGTCTTCGACGTCGTTCCGGCCTTTGTCGACACCGTCTCGCACTCCCTCCACCATGCCGCGCACGGCGTGAAGGTGCAGCACTTCTTCGTCTGCCGTCTCGCGTCGATGGACCTCTCCCGGCGGCACGGCCCGGAGGTGGACGAGCCGTGCGGGACGTACGAGGTGGTGCGCGTCCCCTTCACCAGGGAAGGGGTCACCTCCGTGGAGATGGTGCCGCCGTCACTGCGCGCGTATCTCGAAGCGAACATCGAGGGCGTACGAGCGCTGCTCGCGGACGACCTCGGCTGAGACAGGCCTCCTACCCCGGGCTCGTCGACGACGTCGTCAGCTCGTCGATCCCGTCGTGCCTTATTCGGTGCGACGGTATGCCGATGCCGACGAGGGTGTCCACGCCGCTGCGGATCATCCCCGGCGGGCCGGAGAGGTAGGCGTCATAGGCGGGCCAGGGCCCGTACTCGCGCACTATGTGGGTGAGTTGGCCGCTCAGGCGGCGCGTGGGGCCGTCGGAGACGACGGGGCGGACCGACAGC
This sequence comes from Streptomyces sp. NPDC033229, assembly GCF_055576875.1. Lineage (NCBI taxonomy): Bacteria > Bacillati > Actinomycetota > Actinomycetes > Kitasatosporales > Streptomycetaceae > Streptomyces > Streptomyces sp. NPDC033229. The sequence goes on from NZ_JBVIQR010000026.1 coordinate 3,724, forward strand.
CACGGGTGCGACCGCTGGAGGCCGAGCATGGTGTCGATGTCGTAGAGGTCGTCGTCATGCCGGGCGCCGTAGAAGACCTCGACCGGACGCCGGCGGCCGTGCTCCGCGACGTCCTCCACGAGCGCCTTGATCGGAGCGATGCCGGTACCGCCTCCCAGGCACAACAGCCCGTTGTCAGTGGTGTGGTCGACAATCATGGAACCGGCAGGGGGCCCGAGGCGCAGGACGTCACCGGGGCGGGCGTGATGGACCAGGGCGTTGGACACCCAGCCGGCCGGTACGGCCTTCACATGGAAGGAGAGCAGACCGTCCGAGCGGGGTGCGGACGAGAAGGAGTAGTTGCGCCAGACGCGCGGCCACCAGGGCGTCTCCAGGCTGGTGTACTGCCCGGCGAGGAAGGGATAGGGCTCCTCGGGCCGTACGGTCACGACGGCGATGTCCCGCGTGCGCAGCTCATGGCCGACGACCTCGGCCTGCCACCAGGCGGGAGAGCTCCGCTCGTCCTCGGCGGCCGCGTCGATCATGATCTGTGAAACGGTCGTGTAGACGCGCACCCAGGCGGCTTCCGTGGCCTCGCTCCAGGTGCCCGACGCGAAGCGGGTGAGCGCGGCGATCAGACACTCGCCGACGGCCGGGTAGTGCTCGGGCAGCGTGCCGTATTTACGGTGCCCACGACCGAGGTGGGAGAGGTATTCGGTGAGCGTCGCGGTGTCGTCGGCGTGCTCGGCGGCGGTCAGCAGCGCCTTGAAGAGGCGGTCGCGCTGGACGTCCATCGCGACGGGGAACAGGGACCGCAGATCGGGGTGGCGGATGAAGAGCAGCGCGTAGAAGTACGACGTGGTCTTGTCGGCGACGGGTTCGATCTCGGCCAGCGTGCGGCGGATCAGGAGGGTGTCGGGGGAAGGGCCCGATCTTGTCGGCCGGATGGGCAGTTGATCGCGAACCGGGGGCGGTGCGGGCTGTGGTTCGACGGGGCGCCGGTGGCGTCGACCTCGCGACAGCGGGGGATCCGACTGCCCGGGATGCGCCTGTTGGTCGGGCGGCGCGGTCCGTCCCGGTGGGACGCTGCGTTCCGGCAGGGCGTACGGATCCGGCCGGTCCGGCGGGTCTGTCTGCTCTGTCTGTCCTGTCTGCCCGACGTACCCCGACTGATACAGGGGCGCCCAGCGGCTCGAAGGGGCCGCCGGTGGTGGCGCCGTCTGCCATACCGCGCTGATCGGCAGTCCGGGGCCGGGCCCGGGATCCCGCTCGGTCTCCGGCACCACCGCGCGGGCGACGGGCTCCCACCCGGGCGGCCGGTCCCGGCTGCCGCCGGTGTCCCCGACAGCCGCCTCCCCCGGCGGCGCCGGTGCCGCCGCCGGGGCGTCCGGCACGGGACGCGGTGGGGTGAACCAGCCCCGCTCACCCGCGGTGCCGAACGAGCCTCCATCGGCCGACGTTGGGGTCGGAGCATCCATCAGTGCCTCGCCTCGAACATCTCTCGGTCGGTGTTCGCACTCCCGCCGGAACCGGAAAGTGCCGCGATTCCCCGGTTTGCCTCGGGTCGCTGTACCAGTCCGCGTAGCATTCCACCGTCTGACCCGACTACGGGCGATTAGCCGGAAATTCAAGTGACAGCAGGCCCGTTGAGGTTAAACTGAACTATTTCCCGGACCGTCGGGCGTCATGTCGCCGACTCCCCGGCGGCGTTGACCCTACAGGGCCCGCCACGATCCACAAGGGTCACACCAATTACCCCTGGCATCCAACGAGTTCGTAGGCCTCGCGAAGGTCGCGTCCTGTATACGCGTGGACGGCGACGTCCCGTACGTGATGGTCCGCGTTGACCGCCACCGACACCGGGACCACCTCGAAAAGGCGGGCGTCCGACATCGAATCCCCGTAGGCCACGCAGTCGCCACGGCTCAGACCGAATTTCTCGCAGAGTTCGTCCGCGATCCGCACCTTGGCCGCCGCGTCGAGGATGCCCGCCGGGTTCACCGGCTCCCGGAACGGCACCGCGGGCCAGAGCGAGCCGTGGGCCGCGTCCGCACCCCAGATGAGCAGGCGTTCCACGAAGAAGCCGGGCGAGAGGGAGATCACCGCGCAGCGTTCGCCCCGCGCCTGGATGTCCGCCCAGACTTCCCGGATGCCCGTGAGCCAGGGCGCGCCCTCGAACGCCGCCGCCACCTGCGCCTCGGTCAGGTCCGCCCACAGCTCGACGGCCAGCGCCGCGAAGCGCGGCGGCGTCAGCTCCCCCGTCGCGAATCCCCGCTCCAGCTCGGCGATCTCCCGCTCCACCCCGAGCTGCCGGGATATCTCGATCGCCGCCGCCGATCCGTACATCAGCGTGCCGTCGAGATCGAACAAATGCAGTCTGGTCATGAGACCCGAGGGTAGGCGTACGCGCCGCCGGGCACCCGCGAATACTTCCCTGGTCAGACGGCCCGAGCGGCCTCCGGCCGGGTACGGACACGCGTCGGGGGGGGGGGGGGGGGGGGGGGAAAAGAGGGGAACAAAGGAAAAGACGAAAGACAAAAAAAAACACCAAAAAAAACAC
>NZ_JBVIQR010000026.1:6272-121200 GCF_055576875.1 Streptomyces sp. NPDC033229
AAAAACCGGGAGGGAGGCGCGATGCCCCACAGGCACCCATAAATCCCCTTTAAGACAAAAACCGAAAACTTCTCCCAGGCGACGAAAAACCCGGGGGGGGGGGGGGGGGGAAAACCCCCCCCCCCCCCCCCGACAGCGGCAGTCCCGGCAGCCCCGGCAGCCCCGACGATCAGCCGCCCAGCACGTCCTCGATCGCCGCCACCGCGAGGCGGTGGTCCTGCTCCGGCGCGCCGCCGCCCACTCCGATCGCGCCGACGAGGCGCCCGTCGCGGTGCAGGGGCACGCCCCCGGCGATGAAGAGGAGCGGGCGGTCGAGCGCGGTCGGCAGGGTGTGGAAGGGGCCGCCGGGCTGGACGGCGTCGACCACGTCGGCGGTCGGGGCGTCCAGTTGCAGGGCGGTGAACGCCTTCCGCGTGCTGGTCTCCCCCGCGATCAGTACGGCCCGGTCGTCCCGGCGGAAGGCCAGTAGGTGGCCACCGGCGTCGAGGACGCTGACGGCGACCCGTACGCCCTGCTCGTCGGCGGCCCGGCGCACGGCGACGACGAGGGCCTCAGCGTCGTGCGTGGTGAGCGGGCGGACGGGGGTCGCGGTCTCGGTGACGGTGGCAGTCATGGGAGGTGCTCCTTGCGATAGTGCGGTGGTGCGGTTGTGGGGGGGCGTGGAGGGCGTGGGGATTCCGCGAGTGGGCCTTCGGCGGGCTCAGTGCCCGACCGTCACGACCTCACGCTCGACGGAGAGGGGGGCGGACCCGGCGGCGATGCGTCCGCTCCGGGCGCCCGTACGCCGCTCCAGCGAGGCCGACACGAGGGCCAGGACCAGCGCGGAGGCGGCCATCAGAGCGCCGACCCAGTTGGGCGCGGTGTACCCGAAGCCGGCGGAGATGACGACGCCACCGAGCCAGGCCGCGATCGCGTTGCCGAGGTTGAACGCGCCGATGTTGACGGCGGAGGCCAGGGTCGGGGCGTCGGCGGTGTGGTCCAGGACGCGCTTCTGCAGCGGCGGTACGGACGCGAAGCCGAAGGCGCCGATCAGCGGGATGGCCACGGCGGCCGCGATCTTGTTGTGCGCGGCCAGCGGCAGCAGGGCGAGCACGAGGGCGAGGGCGCTCAGCGTCACGTACAGCAGGGGCATCAGCGCCCGGTCCGCGTACCGTCCGCCGACGAGGTTGCCGACGAGCATGCCCACGCCGAAGAGAACGAGCAGCCAGGTGACGGAACCGGGGGCGTAGCCGGCGACCTCGGTCATCATCGGCGTGACGTAGGTGCTCATGGTGAAGACGCCGCCGAAGCCGAGGACCGTCATCGCCATCGCGAGCAGGACCTGCGGGTTGCGGAAGGCGGCCAACTCGCCGCCGATGCGACCCGCTTCGGGCTTCGGCTGCTGCGGGACGAGCGCGGCGACACCGGCCAGGCCCAGGACGCCGAGGCCGGCGATGATGAAGAAGGTGACGCGCCAGCCCGCGTTCTGGCCGACCAGGGTGGACATGGGCACGCCCAGGACGGTGGCGGCGGTCAGGCCGGTGAACATCATCGCGATCGCGCCCGCCTTCTTCTCCGGCGCGACGAGCCCGGCGGCCACGATCGAACCGATGCCGAAGAAGGCTCCGTGGGCGAGCGAGGCGACGATCCGGCCGGCCAGCATCACCCCGAAAACAGGGGCGACCGCGGAGAGCAGATTGCCCGCGATGAACAGCCCCATCAGGACCATCAGCATCCGCTTGCGCGAGACGCGCCTGCCGACGATGGCCAGCAGCGGAGCCCCGACGACGACGCCGAGGGCGTATCCGGTGGTCAGAAAGCCGGCCGTGGGGATGGAGACGCCGAAGTCCGCGGCGATGTCGGGCAACAGGCCCGTGATCACGAATTCGGTGGTGCCGATACCGAAGGCGCCGATCGCGAGCGCCAGCAGAGCGAGAGGCATGACGGGGGTGTCCTTCAGACAGTGAGGAGGAAGGGGGCGCGGTCCGCTGCCCGCAGGGGCTTTCTTTGCATGCGAACCTTACGAGCGTCGACAATAATTGCAGACGCGGGTTAATTGCAAGCGCGGGCTATTGCGCAAGCGAGCTATCCTGTTTCCGAAGACGGCGCGGACGCACGACGCGGCACGCACGGACGCCGCGCGCGTACGGCCCAGAAGGCGAAGGAGGACACGTCATGTCCCGCACCCCGGACCCCGCCCTGGTCGGCCTGGCGCAGGGCTGGTGCGCGCTTTCCGCGCTGCACGGGCGCATCGAGTCGCACATCGAGCGCGCGCTGCAGGCCGGGCACGGGCTGAGCGTGCGCGAGTTCTCCGTGCTGGACGTGCTCAGCCGCCAGCACGACGGCGAGGGCGGCCACCTGCGCATGAACCAGGTCGCCGACGCGGTCGTCCTCAGTCAGAGCGCGACGACGCGCCTGGTCAACCGCCTGGAGGACCGGGGCCTGCTCACCCGCTACCTCTGCCTCACCGACCGCCGCGGCATCTACACCGACGTCACGGACGCCGGCCGCGCCCTCCTCGACGAGGCCCGGCCGACCAATGACGCCGCGCTGAGCGAGGCGCTGCGGGAGGCGTCGAAGCGCGCGGAGCTCGCACCGCTCGTCGCCGCCGTGGAGTCGCTCTCACCGGTCGCGTAACGCGCGGCGGCCCTGCGGCCTCAGCGCCCCCCGCTCCGCTCTTGATCGACTATGACCGGATCCCGAGCGCTAAGGTCCGGATCATGAGCGACATAGAGATCCGGCCCGCGACCGCCGACGACATCCCCGCCATCGTGGCGCTGCTGGCCGACGACGCCCTCGGCGCGAAGCGCGAGTCCCCCGACGACCTGACGCCCTACCGCGCGGCCTTCGCCCGCCTCGTCGACGACCCCAACCAGCACCTCGTCGTCGCGGTCCGCGACGGCCGCACGATCGGCACGCTACAGCTCACGGTCATCCCGGGGCTGTCCCGCCGTGGCGCGACGCGGTCGGTCATCGAGGGCGTACGCGTCCACAGCGACGAGCGCGGCAGCGGGCTGGGCACGCGCTTCATCGAGTGGGCCATCGACACGTCGCGCCGCGAAGGGTGCCAGTTGGTGCAGCTCACCTCGGACGCCACCCGGATCGACGCCCACCGCTTCTACGAGCGGCTCGGCTTCGAGGCATCGCACCTCGGCTTCAAATACCAGCTCTGATCAGGCGCGGCAGCCTGATCCGGCGCGCCGGCCCGGTCGGGCGCGGCGGCAGCCCGGTCAGGCGTCGCTACGGGCCCGGGCCCGCTCGCGGTGGGCCCGCTGACGGCAGGCGCCCCCGCAGTACCGAGCGGGCCGGCCCGTCCGCGCGGAGGCAACAGGACCCTCGCAAACCGCACATACCCCCGCAACACGGGTTTCGTTACGGCTCGGCGAGGCCGGTGACGGTAGTTTCGTCACACCTCGACCCGGGCGGAGGCTGTCGCACACCAGCGCCGTGATCCTCCCCGGCTGCCCCTCCGGTCCCCGGCGCAGCTCCATCGACAGACACCCGACGAGTAGCGTCATCACGTCGCCGATCAGCACGTCTTTCCGTACTGCCCCCGCTTTCTGAGCGCGCGTCAGCAGTACTGCCAGGGCCTCGCGGAAGTCCCGTTCCACGCCCGGTGTCGGCTCGAAGCGGCCCTCGGCGCTCGCCTCCAGCGCGTCACAGAGCGCCTTGTTCCGGGCCGACAGCCGCACCACGGACGCCAGGTAGCGAAAGAACACCGCTCCCGGGTCGGCCGCGTCCGCCAACTCCCTTGCCGTGTCGGTGAACAGCCGGATCCGGTCCACCACCGTTGCCCTGAACAAGGCTTCCTTGGACGGGAAATGGCGGTAGACGGTCCCGGCACCGACCCCCGCACGACGGGCGATGGCACCGAGCGGCACCGCCAACCCGGCTTCCTCGAAGGCGGATCGGGCCGCTTCCAGGACCAGGGCCCTGTTGCGACGGGCGTCCGCCCTGCGTCGCGGAGCGGGCACCGCAGGCGGTGTCGGCGGCTGCCTTCGCTGTGCCATCGGGGAGCTCCACGTGCGGAATGACGAAACGGGATCGAGGTTCCGATTCTATCGGCACGTCCGGACAAGGGGCTGCGAGCCACGAACGGGACGGGAAAAGGGATAGGGGAACGCAAAAGGCCGCCGTCAGCGCGAAAGCGCGGACGGCGGCCTCGGAAGGTGCTGCGTGTCTAGTCGGCGATCACGGCGTCCCACGCCGCACCGGCGGCCTCCAGGGCCTCGTCCACGGCCACCGTCCCGATGCCCATCCCACGCAGGCCCTCGCCCAGTGCCGCCAGCGAGGCCAGCACGACGGCGCGGTCCGCCGCGAGACCGTAGTGGTTGACGCGGATCATCTCCTTGGCGAGCGCACCTGCCGCCGCCTGCACGGGCGCGGCGGCATCGGCCGCGAGGGCCTTCGCGACGATCTCGCGGGCGTCGACACCCTCGGGGGCGCGCACCGTCGTGGCGGCCGGGGCGGCGTCCTGGTCGCGGATGACGTAGGGAGTGAGGGGGGCCAGGGCCCGTACGCCCGCGCGGGTGGCCGCGGCGGCGGCGCGGTGCCGGGCGATGACGGAGTCCAGGCCGTCCGCCTCGATGCGGTCGACGGCCTGTTCCAGGGCGAGCATCTCCAGCTGCGCGGGGGCGTGCGGCAGAGCGGTCCGGCCGCCGTCGATCCACCGCTCCTTCCAGTCCAGGAGGGAGAGGTAGGAACGGCGGGGCGCCTGCTCGTTGGCGGCTATCCGCTCCCACGCGCGGGCGCTGACCGACACGGCCGACACGCCCGCCGGTCCCGCCATCGCCTTCTGCGCGCCGATGACGCACAGGTCGACGCCCCACTCGTCGGTGAGCAGCGGCTCGGCCGCGACGGAGGCCACGGCGTCGAGCATCAGCAGCGCGCCGTGCTCCCGGACGACCGCACCGATCTCGGCGACGGGGTTGGTGTTGCCGGTGGCCGCCTCCGCGTGGACGAGGCTGACGAAGTCGATGGCCGGGTGCGCGCGCAGCGCGTCGGCGACCTGTCCCGCGTCGACCGCACCGCTGAAGGGCGCGTCCACGGTGATCACCTCGGCGCCGCAGGAACGCAGCCAGCCGCCGAACGTCTCGCCGTACGGGCCAGTGATGATGTTCAGCGCGGTGCTGCCGGGACGTACGGCCGAGCGGATGCACGCCTCCAGCGGCAACAGGGCCTCGCCCTGCATCGCGACGACGCTCTCGCGCGTGCGCATCAGCGCGGCGACCTTGTCCTCGATGCGCGCGAAGTGCCCGGCGCCGAGCGGCGCGAGGTCGAGCAGGACCGGTGCGGTGTTCGCAGTCACGGTGGCCTTCCGGGGTCTGTAGCGCCGCGTCCCGGCGCCCGCCAATCTCCCCACGACCCTACGTCCGCGCGGCCGTCGGCGCAGAGGCCGCCGACCGCTCGACCGCGTTCCGGCGGGCGCCTGTGTCCGGTGGAACGTGCCGGAGAAGCGGGGGTCCGACGACAACGCCCATGGGGCCCGAACCGACCCGCCGGGCAGGCCTACCGCCAGCCGCCCTCGGCCACACCGCCCGGCACGGCGTCGCCCGGCTCGTAGGGCTCGCGGGTGAGGACGAAGGTGCCGATGTCCAGGTGGCTCAGGGTCCCGGTGGCCGTCCGTACGGCGCGCAGGGTCTCCCCCGCGTAGTAACCGTCGAGCCCCGTCCAGGTGCCGTCCGCCTCCGCGCGGAACCGCGCCCCCCGGCCGCCGCCGGCGAGCGGCGACAGCTCCAGCCCGCGCTCGACGCCCAGCCGCAGCGCGAAGGGGGTGGCGCCCCAGTACCAGGGGCCGGTCAGCTCCAGCAGTTCCGGATCGACCGGATCGAGCGGCCGCCAGGGCGCAGGGATCCGCGGCTCGCGGTCGGCGACGGTGCTGACCAGGTCCGACGCCAGGGCGGCGACCTCGAAGCCGTTGGTGAGGTTGGCGAGCGCGACACCGGCCAGGGCCTCGTCCGGGCTGATCCACAGCGCCGACACGAAGCCCGGCATGGAGCCGCAGTGGCCGAAGAGGACCCGACCGTTCTGGCGGGTCACCTGCACCCCGAGCCCGTAGCCCCTCACCCACTCCGGGTCCTGCGGCCCGACCACCGGGACGCGCATCTCCGCGAGCGACTGCTCGCTGAGGACGCGGCCGCTACCGTTCGGAGAAGCGTCACCGTTCAGGAGAAAGGCCGCGAAGCGGCACAGATCAGCCGCCGTGGACCACAACTCCCCGGCGGGCGCCATCCGCCCGGTGTTCACGGCGGGCTCCGGAAGCAGCGCGTCCGCCCACGGGTGCACGGCCCAGCCCGCCGTGTGCGGCGCCTCGGGGCCCAGCGTCGTACGGTCCATCCCCAGCGGCTCCAGCACCTCCCGGCGCAGCACCGTGCCCCAGTCCTCCCCGCGCGACTGCTCGACGAGCGCGCCGAGCAGCGCGAAACCGGGATTGGAGTAGTGGTGCAGCCTGCCCACCGGGTGGCGCTGGGGGCGCTCGCCGAAGATGTCGGCAAGCTCGGGGCGCAGCGCTCCGTCCGTGCGCTCCCACCACGGACCGCGCGCCTCGGCAGCGAGCCCGGAGGTGTGGGCGAGGAGCTGCGCGATCGTGGCGTCACCGCCCTCGGGTGTGTCCAGGTGCTTGCCCAGCGGGTCGCCGAGGTCGATCAGGCCCTCGTCACGCAGCCGCAGGACCAGCACGGCGACGAACGTCTTGGTGAGCGAGCCGATCCGGTACTGCGTATCGGCACCGGGCACCTGCCCGTCGACCGCGCCGTACCCCTCGGCCCACACCATGCGACCCTCACGCATCACCGCTCCCACCATGGAGGGCGCGCGGCCGGCGTTCTGACCTACGGCGAGGCGGTGCAGAAGGGCGCGGCGCGTGGCGGGGAGCAGCTCGGCGAACTGCTCCTTCGAGGGTGGCACTTCGTACGGGGAGATCATGCCCCGCACCCTAGCCAGGGCCCGCCGGGCCGTCCGAAGGGGTCTCGTCACGGTGCTGGCACCCGATTACGGCCGCCCGGGCACCGCCGCCACGGCCGGGGCCAGCCGGGCGAGGGCGGCGGCCTCCGGGCTGCCCTCCTCGGCACTGAACACGTGCACCACCAGGCCCGTCTCACCGGGCGCGGCGGGCACGTGCAGGGTCTCGAAGTCCAGGGTGAGCAGTCCGGCCACTGGGTGCCGCAGTCGCTTGCGCCCCGCCGCGCACATCACGACCTCGCCGCTGTCCCAGATCCGCCGGAACTCGGCGCTGCCCGCGCCCAGTTCGGCGATGATCCCGGCCAGTTCCACGTCGTCGGGGTAGCGCCCCGCGGCGACCCGCAGCTGGCCCACGGCCTCCGCCGCCCTGTCCTCCCACTCGGGGTGGACGAGACGGGAGGCGGGGTCGAGGAAGAGGAACCTGGCGTTGTTCCGGTCGCGGCCGTCCGGGTCGGCCAGGCCGCCGATCAGTTCGGAGCCCAGATCGTTCCAGGCCACCACGTCGAGGCGGTGGTCCGTCGCGAAGGCCGGCAGGTCGGTCATGGCGTCCAGGATCCGCCGCAACAGGGGGCTGACCCGGGCCGTGGGAGCCGGACCGCGCCTGGCGCCGGCCAGGGTGGCGAGGTGCCCGCGCTCCGCCGCGTCGAGGCCGAGCGCCCCGGCGAGCGCGTCGAGCACCTCGGGGGACGGCTGGGTGGCCCGGCCCTGTTCGAGACGCACGTAGTAGTCCATGCTGATCCCGGCGAGCTGGGCCAACTCCTCGCGACGCAGCCCGCGCACCCGTCGGCGACGTCCGCCGGTGAGCCCGACGTGCTCCGGCGCGACGCGCCCCCGGCGGGCGCGCAGAAAGTCGCCGAGCGCCCGCCCGGTGTCACCGGTCCCGTCGGTCCCGCCGCCGTTCCCGACGCGGTCGTCCACACCGTCCATGCGCTCAAGTATGGGTGGCCCTCGCAGTACCAGGACTGCCGTTCCACCGCCCGCCAGGGTGCTGGCTGCCCTGCCGCGCCCGGGAGAACGTTGGGCATGAACGAAGCCACGCCGCAGCGGCGGAAGAAGATCCTCGTCGTCAGCGCCCACCCCGACCCCCGTTCGCTCAACGCCGCTCTCACCGGCTTCGCGGCCCGGCACCTGCGTGCGGCGGGGCACGAGGTACGGGTGTCGGACCTCTACGCGATGAAGTGGAAGACGACGGTGGACGCCGACGACTTCCCCGACCACGCGGCCGACGGGCGGCTGAACGTGATGGCCGCCTCCGAGCGGGCCACCCTGGCGGACCGGCTGTCGCCCGACATCGCGGCGGAGCAGGAGAAGGTGCGCTGGTCGGACGCGGTGATCCTGCAGTTCCCGATGTGGTGGTTCGCCCCGCCCGCGATCCTCAAGGGCTGGATCGACCGGGTGTTCACCAGCGGGTTCGGCTACGGCCCGGCGGTACCCCCGCCCTACAGCGAGGGCACCTTGGGGGGACGGCGTGCGCTGGTGTCGGTGACGGCCGGCGCGCGGGAGTCGTCGTTCTCCGACCGGGGCATCCACGGGCGGCTGGCGGACGTCCTCCACCCGGTGCAGCACGGCCTGTTCTGGTTCACCGGCATGACGCCGCTCGAACCGTTCGCGGTGTACGGCTCCAACGAGCTGCCGGAGGAGCGGTTCGAGGCGGCGAAGCGGGAGTACGGGCGTCGACTGGACGGGCTCTTCACGGACGAGCCCGTCCCGTTCCGTTCGCTCGTCGGCGGCGACTACGACCACGACATGCGGCTGCTGCCGGGCATCGAGGCCGAGGGGACGACCGGGCTGGAGCTCCACACCCACCCCCACGGCTGAGCTACCGGCCCGCCTCGTCCGTCGCGTCGGGAAGCAGCGGGAACAGCCGGGTGATGAGGGCCACCGGCCGGGCGCCGTCGGGCCGGGCCAAGGGGCGCTGCTCGCGGTCCCGGTAGGGGGCGAGCGCCCGTCGGACGGCGTCCGCGACCCTGCTCATTTCCTCGGGGGTCAGATAGGCGACGGCGCTGAAGGCCTCGTCGTGGCGCCAATCGGCAGGCGCCCGGTCGCGTTGGGCGAGCCAGCGCTGCCAGCTCTCGTCCTCCAGCCCCCGGGCCAAGTCGCCGAACTGCTCCTCCGCGGACCCACCGGCGCCGGGATCGGGCTGCCTCAAGCGCCAGGGACGTGCGCGGCCCCCGCGATGAGGCGCTTCTTCGATGTGCCCGTGGCGCGCGAGCTGCCGGAGGTGAAACGAGCAGAGCCCTGAGCTGTAACCGAGCCGGGCGGCGGCTTCGGTCGCCGTGACGGTGCCGACTTCGGCCAGCAGGTCCAGCAGGGCCGTGCGGACGTCGTGCTCGCGCAGCTCATCGCCGGGGCCCCGGGTCTGTCCGGGCGGGGAATTGAGGTCGTCTTCGGTCACTTTGCAAAGTCTGCTACTTTGCAAAGGCCTTGGCAAGGGGATCTTGCCCGTAGGCATCAGGCCGCGGTGCCGCCCGCGGCGTATGTGGCGTGCGCAGAAGGGGAGACAGCGATGTCTGTTCGTCACGATCCGACCCGTTCCGTGGACCGACGGGTCCGGGTCCAGGGCCGACCCGTCGACTCGTATCCCGAGCTGCCACCGGAGGCGGAACGGGGGTCGGTGCGCCGGGTCACGGTGGTGGGTGAGGAGATCCTGAGCCGTCCGTGCCAGGAGGTGACCGAGTTCGGGACTCCGGAACTGTCGGCGCTGATCGACGACATGTTCCTGACGATGCGCGTGGCCGACGGTGCCGGTCTGGCCGCCAACCAGGTGGGCGTCGACCTGCGGTTGTTCGTGTACGACTGCCCGGACGACCAAGGGATCCGGCATGTCGGGCACATCCTCAACCCGGTCCTCGATCTGCCCGATCCGGGGAGCCGCCGACTCGTCGAGGAATTCGAGGGCTGTCTGTCCGTGCCCGGTGCCACCATGACGGTCCCCCGCACCGATCGCGCCGTCGTCCGTGGGCTCGACAAGGACGGCAACTCCCTCGTCATCGAGGGAACGGGGTACTTCGCGCGGTGCCTGCAGCACGAGACCGACCACCTCTTCGGTCAGATCTATCTCGACCGGCTGTCCAAGCGGGACCGCAAGGACGCCCTGCGGCAGATGGCGGACCGTCGCGAGGAGGTCTTCGCGCAACGCGAGGTCAGGGCCGCCCGGCTGAGCCGGTGAGGCTGTTGGTCACTTGCCGGGGAGACGCTCGGCTCCTTGCCGGTGAGAAGCTCGGTCACTTGGGGTCGCGGTTGAACTTCGCGGCCGACCAGAAGTAACCGAGCACCGCGAGGCCCAGGCACCAGGCGACCGCGAGCCATCCGTTGTGGCCGATCTCGGTGCCGAGCAGCAGCCCGCGCAGGGTTTCGATGGCCGGGGTGAACGGCTGGTACTCGGCGACCGGCTGGAACCAGCCCGGCATCGAATCGACCGGGACGAAAGCGCTCGACAGGAGCGGCAGCAGGATCAGCGGCATCGCGTTGTTGCTCGCGGCCTCGGCGTTCGGGCTGATCAGGCCCATGCCGACCGCGATCCAGGTGAGTGCCACGGCGAAGAGCACGAGCAGCCCGAACGCCGCCAGCCACTCCAGGGCTGTCGCGTTGGTGGACCGGAAGCCGATGGCCACGGCTACGGCACCGACAAGGACCACGCTGGCGACCGATTGCAGCACGCTGCCGATGACATGGCCGATGAGCACCGAGCCGCGGTGGATCGCCATCGTCCGGAAGCGGGCGATGATGCCCTCGGTCATGTCGTTGGAGACGGACACCGCGGTGCCGATCGTGGTGCTGCCGATGGTCATCAGCAGCAGGCCCGGCACGAGGTAGGCGATGTACGCGGAGCGGTCGCCGCCGCCTATGCCCGCGCTCATCACGTCACCGAAGACGTAGACGAAGAGCAGCAGCAGGATGATCGGGGTGAGTAGCAGGTTCAGGGTGAGGGAGGGGTAGCGCCGGGCGTGCAGGAGGTTGCGGCGCAGCATGGTGGTGGAGTCGCGTAGGGCGAGGGGGAGGGTGTTCATCGGGGTGCTGCTTCCTTGGCCTGGTGCGGGTGGTGGTGGGTGGTGGTGAGGGCGAAGAAGACGTCGTCGAGGTCGGGGGTGTGGACGGTGAGTTCGTCGGCTTCGATGCCGGTGGTGTCCAGCCGGTCGAGGAGGGAGCGCAGTTCGCGTTGGCTGCCGTCGCTGGGGATCTGCAGGGCCAGTGCCTCGTCGTCGCGGGTGGCCTCGCGCAGGGCGTCGGCGGCAAAGTGGTACGCGCCCGGGTCGGTGAAGCGGAGCCGCACGTGTCCGCCGGGGATGAGGCGCTTCAGCTCCTCGGCGGTGCCTTCGGCGGCGATCTTGCCGTTGTTCAACACCGCGATGCGGTCGGCGAGTTCGTCGGCTTCCTCCAGGTACTGGGTGGTGAGGAGGACGGTGACGCCGTTGGAGACGAGCTCGCGGATGATCTGCCACATGTTGTGACGGGAGCGGGGGTCGAGGCCGGTGGTCGGCTCGTCGAGGAAGATGATCCGCGGGCTGCCGACCAGCGTCATGGCGATGTCCAGCCGGCGCTTCATCCCCCCGGAATAGGTGGAAGCGGGCCTCTTCGCCGCCTCCACCAGATCGAAACGCTCCAGCAGTTCAGCGGCGACCCGCCGCCCCTCACCGCGGGAGAGATGATGCAGATCCGCCATCAGCAGCATGTTCTCCTCACCGGTGATCAACCCGTCCACGGCCGAGAACTGGCCGGTGACACCGATCGCGGCACGCACCGCCTGGGGGTCGGCGGCCAGGTCGTGGCCGCCGATGTGGATGCCGCCGGTGCCCGGGTCGGCGGAGACGAGGGTGGAGAGGATCTTCACGGCGGTGGTCTTGCCGGCGCCGTTCGGGCCGAGCAGGGAGAAGATCGTTCCTTCGGGGACCGCCAGGTCGACGCCGTCGAGCACGATCTTGTCGCCGTAGGACTTGCGCAGCCCGTTCGCCGCGATGGCCAGGTTGGTCATGAGAAGTGCGTTCCTTTTCAGGCTGCGGGCGGTGGGGTCTTTACAGGCTGCGGGCGGTGATGTCGCCGTAGGCGGTGGTCGCGTGGATGTTCAGGCCGGCGGCGGCGCCGTCGGTGTTGTTGAGCGCGTTGTGGATCCGGCCGTAGCTGGTGCCGGCGTCCAGGGAGGCGGAGACCCCGCGGGCGGCGCCGACCGAGATCTCGCCTTGCTCGGTGCGCAGCGTGACCGTGCCGCTCTGAGCTTCGGCGATCCGGATGTCGCCCTTCTGCGTGCTGATCTCCGCGGGGCCGCCCAGGCGGCCGACCGAGATGTCGCCGGCGAGGACGGTGAGGCGGGCGCTCGCGGCCTCGTCGATCTTGACCGTGCCCTGTGCGCCCTCGAAGACGACGTCACCGAGCCGTCCGACGCCCCGGAACCCGGCGGCGGCCGTCTTCGCCTCGACCCGGGAACCGGTCGGCAGCTGGACCGTCACCTCGACGGAACCGGAGCTGCCGAGGATCCGGTTCTTCGCCGGTTCGGCCTCGATCCGCAGCACACCGTCGCCGTACGCGACCGTGATCTGCTCCGCCGCCTTCACGTCGCGGCCCTTCGAGGCGTCCGCGGGCCGGACCTCGACCACGGTGTCGGCGCGGTCGGCGGCGATGAACTGCACGCGCCCGGCCGGGATGTCGAGGACGGCGGAGACGGTGGTGGGGGTGGTGAACTTCTGCATCGTGCTCTCCTTCGAGTCGGTGTTTCCGATGAGGGAAAAGCTACGTTGCATTCACAGATCGCTCAACACCATCGTTGCCAAAAATCAACACCTTCGCAGGTGAGAGCCGCTATTTCGTTGCAATGTTTCTGAATTTAACGCAACGTCAGCCACGTATTCGTTGCAATGAAATGGGAGTGAACGCTATGCTGGCGGCCCAAAGGAGCACGAAGGAGACCGCGATGCCGGGAGGCAGGCTCACTCAGCAGGAACGCCAGCAGATCGCGCTGGGGCTGGCCGACGGCCTCGCCTACGCGGAGATCGCCCGGCGCCTCGACCGTCCGACCTCGACGGTCACGCGTGAGGTGATGCGCAACGGCGGCCCCACCACCTACCGCGCCGACCTCGCCCACCGCGCCACCGAACGCCGCGCGCACCGGCGCAGGCCGACCGCCCCCCAAGGGCCGAAGACGCCGCAGCAGGCCTACGGACGCGACCCCGAAGCCGTGCGCGAGTACGAGGAGTTGTTCACCACCGTCCTCATGGCTTCGGGCATGCCCAAGATGATGTCCCGGGTGCTGACCTGTCTCACCACCACCGACGCCGGCAGCCTCACCGCGGCCGAACTCGCCCAGCGCCTCCAGGTCAGCCCGGCGTCCATCTCAAAGGCGATCACGTTCCTGGAGAGCCAGGGCCTCGTCCGCCGGGAACGCGACGAACGCCGCCGCGAGCGCTACGTCGTCGACGACGACGTCTGGTACCAGTCGATGATGGCCAGCGCCCGCGCCACCGCCCACCTCGTCGAGATCGCACGGCAGGGCGTCGGCGTCCTCGGCCCCGACACCCCGGCCGCCGCCCGTCTGGAGAACATCGCCCGCTTCGTCGACTTCGTCAGCGAGGCCATCACCCGCGCCGCGGAGCAGGCCCGCGAGGTCCTCCACACGAAGCCCGAAGCGACCTCGGGCGACACCGTCACGCCGAGTCCGGAGCACGGATAGAAAGCCCACCCGGGCGGTCACGGCCGGCGCCGCCCGCGCCGGACCCCCCGGCCCGATCAGACCCCGTCGCGCGCCTGCCACTCGGGGTTCAGCCGGATCTCGATGTCGTCGGACACCACCTCCGGCGCCGGGTCCGCGGTCACGCGGACCCGCACCGCACCGCCGGTGCCGGCCTTGACGAACGACAGGGGCGGGCAGCCCTCCTGCAGGTGCTTGTCACCCCACTGCATCAGCGACAGGAACACCGGCAGCAGGTCCTCGCCGGACTCGGTCAGACGGTACTCGTCACGGGCCCGCCTGCCCGGTTCCCGGTAGGGAACGCGCGCGACGACCCGGGCGGACTCCAACTGCTTGAGCGCCCGCGACACCGCGGGGGCGGACGTCCCGATCCGCGCCACGAAGTCCTCGAACCTGGTGGTGCCGTAGAAGCATTCGCGGACCGCCAGGAACACCGTCTTGGTGCTCAGCAGGCCCAGCACCCGCTCCGCCGAACACCCGTCGCCGATCGACCAGGCCTCCCGGTCGCGCAGCCGCTCCTCGAACTCCATCGCCATCCCGGCATTGTAGCCCGCATGGATAACGCTTGCGTTACTCAGGCGGCCCATGCTTCCATCTCGCTAACGACAACGTTAGTCAGATGGAGGGTGCAGTGGTAGCAGTAGCGGGCAAGGTGGCCGTGGTGACCGGCGGCCGGCGCGGGCTCGGCGCGGCGCTGGTGGACGAGCTGCTGGCGCGCGGGGCGCGGAAGGTGTACTCCACCGCGCGCTCGGCGTACGTCGACGACCGCCCGGAGGTGGTCACCGCCGAGCTCGAGGTCCGCTCGGCGGAGTCGGTCGCCGCCCTCGCGGAGATCGCCGCCGACGCCGAGATCGTGTTCAACAACGCCGGCGTCCTGCTGCCGGCCGCACTGCTGACGGGTGACCTGGAGAAGGCCACCGAGACGTTCGACGTCAACGTCTTCGGGCCGCTGCGGGTGGCACGGGCGTTCGCGCCGATCCTGGCCGCGGGCGGCGGGGGCGCACTCGTCAACATGCACTCCGTGCTGTCCTGGCTGGCCGGCGCCGGCGCCTACGGGGCGTCCAAGGCCGCGGCGTGGTCGGTCACGAACTCGCTCCGCCTCGAACTGGCGCCCGGCAACACCCAGGTCGTCGGCGTGCACGCCGGATTCATCGACACCGACATGGTCTCCGCCCTCGAACGGCCGAAGGCCGAGCCCGCCGAGATCGCCGCGCGGATCGTCGACGGCCTGGAAGCCGGCGCCACCGAAGTGCTCGCCGACGACGTCACCG
Source organism: Streptomyces sp. NPDC033229 (assembly GCF_055576875.1). NCBI lineage: Bacteria > Bacillati > Actinomycetota > Actinomycetes > Kitasatosporales > Streptomycetaceae > Streptomyces > Streptomyces sp. NPDC033229. The sequence continues at coordinate 21,162 of NZ_JBVIQR010000026.1, forward strand.
TCACCGTCAAAGCGGCGCTTTCCGGCCCCGTGGAGCAGCTGACCTTCTCAGCCGCCGGCTGACATCTCATCCCCACACCCGAGGAGGACCGAACCGCCATGCCCCTGTGGACCATTCATCACACCCCCGGAATCTTCACCGCCGACGACAAGCACCGACTCGCCTCCCGCATCGCCGACCACTACGAGAAGGTCGGGCTGCCCCGGTTCTACGTGGTCACGCTGTTCCACGAAACCCGGTCCGAGGACTTCTACGTCGGCGGGGAGCCCACCCCGGCCGGGGTCCGCGTCACCATCGACCACATCGCCCGGCGCAACCCCGACCAGGAGGCCCGCCGCCGGACCGCCCAGTGGATCAAGGGCATGCTGCAACCCCACCTCGAACAGCACGCAGGGCTGCACTGGGAGTTCCACGTCGACGAAACCAGCGAGGACCTCTGGATGATCAACGGGATCGTGCCGCCCCCGGGAGGCTCCGACGCCGAGAAGAAGTGGGCGGAGCAGAACGCGGCGTCTTCCTACTGACCGCGTTCCTACTGACCGCGCCGCCGGGGGCACGGCAGCGGCGGACGTCCTTGTAGGTTCTCAGCCTCGATGTCATGTGATCACCCGCGCCACCAGCGCCTCCGGCCCGTTCTCAATCGGATGGCATGACTCCGGATTCTCAGTTGCGTGGCAGATCCTCTCGGCTGCGGTGCTTCCTCAGAGCACGGTCGAGAGGCGCTCGCAGGGCGGGCGAGGTCAGTTCCAGGTCACGGTTGTCGCGCCCGTCGAGCATGTGGTCGAGCCAGCGTTCATACCAGGCCAGGAAGTCGGTGGCCGACGAGACGTTGGGGCCCCAGAAGCCGTCGGCGTTTCCGGTGACGACGCGACCGGCCAGAGGACCGGTGATGCCGACAAGCACCAGGTCGGTGCACCCTGCCTCGATGATGTGCAGGAAAAGGTCACCTCGGTGAGGCGGGCCGCCGGCGAACGTGAACCCCCGAGGGCGGCCAGGCTCGCCGCGGGGGTCCATCGTGAACAGCCGACATGACTGCAACGGCAGTAGGCCGTAGAAGGGCGAGGCTCCGCCCCCGCCCAGTGTGGTCAGGAAGCTGCGGTAGGACTCGGGCAGTTCGATGTGATGGTCGGCCTCGAACTCGGCGACCTTCGCGTCTGGCAACGGGGGTTCGAGGCGGAACCCGTGCTTCTCTTCGCCGAAGGAATGGCTTCGCATCGCGGCATAGGGCACCTTGGCCAGTTTGCGTCGGATGCGGACGATTCGGGAGTCCATGCGAACTCTTCTCTCTGTCCTCCCGCAAACTACCTGCTCACTGGCATGGATGTCACCGCTGTGATCAGCTGCCCGTAAGCCAGTTGTGCCCAGTGTCGCGCGCTGGGATCCTCCCCAGATGACCAGCATGAGCACGGAACTTCGATCTGAGGCCGGATGGGACCGCCCCTACTATCGCGTCCGAGCCGATAGCTTCGAGGCTTTCTTCCTCCCGAACCCTGATGAGGTACTCGACGAGGTCTGCAACGTCGATGCTGAGGTTCGCCTCCCCGATGACTCACGCTGGAGTGCGACGATCTTCACAGTTGCCGAGGTCAGCCGGTTGATGAAGAGCTGGGAGGAGACAGGAGAAGCGGCAGGTGGTCGGTGCTTCTGGTGCTCGGACGGGCTGATCGTTCGAGATCCTGGCATCCGGAAGATGGTGACGGTGATCGCCGAGCTGCTTGCGTCGGGAGAGTTCGAAGGGACCTTCCACCGTCTGGACGACTCGGTGTGAGCTCCGATGCTTCATGACTGTGCATCGCGTTGAAATGTCCGGATCGCCCTGAGCACCTTCCTCCCCAAAGGGGTGAGTGTCATCGGCCGTCCCCGTTCGGCTCTCACCAGCAGCGGTCCGCCGAGCTCTCGCTCGATCCGGTTGATCTGCGCGACAAGGGTGAACGTGTTGAGGCCGAGGCCACTCGCTGCGGCACCGAGGCTCGGGTAGGCGGATGCAGCCGCGAATCGGCTCAGGCGTTCACTGGCTCCTTGTCCGCCGAGTGCTGGTCGGAGGATGCGTGGCGCTTGGCTGGCTTCGTCGATGGCCCAAAGTGCCTCGCTGTGGCTGGCTCCTCCGCGTGATCGCAGGGAGACATTGTGGGCCTTCGCCCACCTGGCCATGTTCGCGGTGCTCATTCCTTTCTCCGTTGCGAGGTCGCTCAGGGTGCGGCGGTGGTGGACGTACTGCTCGATCAGCCAGTCCCGTTCGACCGTCCCGCGGCGCTTGTAGTCCTGCGGGCCTTCACGGAGCGGGACTTCATACTCATGTGCGAGAGCGGTCAGCACGCTGCGGGAGAAACCGGTGAGGGCGGCCATCTGGTTCAGGGATTGGTGTTCGTCCAGGTAGTGGCGGACGAATGTCTCCTTCGGCACGTCCTGGCGGGCCTTGCGTCGGATCTGGCCCGTCGCCCTGGCGGCGGACTTCGTCGGCGTTGGCGCAGGGGCGGGGTGTTCGTCCAGGACGTGGCGGATTGCCTCGACGGTGGTGCCGAGGGCCTCAGCCGCGTACTGCACCGGGTTCTTGCGCTGGCGGACGAGGCAGTGCAGGCGGGGGACGTCGATGCGGGCGGGGTCGGGGCCGGGCAGATTCAGCCCGTCGAGCAGGGAGGTGGGCGGCTGCCAGATCACTGGCTCGTCGTCGATGCCCTGGGCGGTCAGGAAGTCCCTGGCCGCACGGTCCAGTTCCCCGGCCAGCTCGGGTATTTGCAGGACTGCGGCGCGGGCTGCCTCGGCCCTGAAGGGTGCTTCGTCGACCTTGCGGTAGCCGGGTGCGTCTTCGGTTGGCAGGCCGCTGATGCGTTGGAACAGGCGACAGCGGATGATCTGCTCTCGTCGGCCTTGGCCGGGCGATGTGCCGGTGCGGCGGCAGATGTCCAGCCAGAGCTCGTGCGACAGGAGGCTGCTGTAGTCGAGGCGGCGGCGACGCTGGTAGTCGATGGGGATGTCGTTGGAGTCGAGGTAGTCGGCCAGGCGGACCAGCGCGGTCGTCATGTCCGGCCATAGCGGCTGATCGTTCAGCAGTTGCAAGATCCGGGAGATCTCGATGCCGTCAGCGACTGCGCCGAGGTGCCGAGCCGCGTCCTCAAGGCTGGTCCGGCTGCCGACGATCAGGAGAGAGCTGGCCAGGACAGGCGCGAGAACACGAGGGTAGACCCCTTCCGACGGCGTGAGCCGTACTGCCCAGGACGGCCAGAACGTGCTGGGTATGCTCCGGGCTCGCCGAGCCAGCTCAGTGTCCGTGAGGTTCGGTCTGCTGGGCATGGCGGTAACCGTGCGGAACCGAAGCTGGTCGCTGGGCCGGAACGACGGGGCGAGCGCGGCCAGGTGCACCGCGTTGAGGACGGGGCTCAGGCCGCGGCCCCAGCTGTCGATGCTGGTGGCACTGATCTGCCAGAGCTCCTCACGCATCGCCTCCAGCAGTCCGCGCATCGCCTCCCCGGCCAGGTGGAGATCCCGGTGTTCAAGGACTCGCAGCGCGATGGTCACCGCGACTGCGGCGCTCGCGGCCCTTGGCGGAGCCATGAAGCCGGGCCGCTCCACGGCTCGGGATGCGAGTCGAGAGCCGGCGTCGGGCGTGAAGTGCTCGTCGGCGAGATCGGCGGGCAGCAGGTTCTTGATGACGTCGGCAGGGAGGTCTGCCAGCACTCGCCCGCCGACTGCTCGGATGTCCGCGAGGGCGTCGTATGCCGACTGAGGGCTGGCGGTGTAGGCACCGAAGGCGGCTGCCCCGGACTCGATGATCTCCAGCAGCCGGTCCTGGGCGGTCAACGCCGGATGGCCTGCGGGCAACCGAAGCGTTCTGGTCTTGGTGAGGTCGAAGCCGCAGCCACCGGAAAATGCTCTGCTCGGTTGTGAAGGGGGATTGCCGCAGATGCCCGGCTGGGGAACGACCCGGCCGGAACGGGGTCGCTCCCGCTGGACTCGCCCGCAGTTCGGGCAACAGTCCGCGAGCAGGCGACGGTGGCCAGGGCAGGGTAGATCCTGGTGATGTCGTCGGGGTCCACCTGGAACGGCCAGCCGTTCTTGAGCGGCTTGTCGTATGGGCTCTTGACGTTGCGGTAGGCATCGAGCGCGGGTCCGTTGTAGCGGCGGCGGTCGATCTCGACACCGTAGTGCTGGATCGTGCGCCACCTGGTCTCAAGGAACTCGAACGCGAGGTTCGAGTCCCGCGGGGCCTCGATGTAGCCGGCCCTCGCTATGCCGTGCTCGAACATCTTCGCCGGGGACATCCTCATCCCGGGCAGGCCCGGGTCGAGGAGACCGGAGTGGGGTCGGCAGTGATAGACCACCGCGGTCCACTCACGGATGATCGCCTCCAACTCGTCCAGGAAGAAGAACGCATCGTCCTCCGGCCTCTCGCCCCGGGAGTGGATGTCGGGCCCCTTGTAGCCGGGCAGGGCCTGCAGGAGGTCCTCTCGTAGGGTCCGGAAGAACCGCTCGACCGGGCCTTTGTCCCGGCCCGTCCGCAGCCGCGCAGGCTGGATCGAGATACCCATCCGGCGGCAGACGCTGGTCAAGTGCTCCGAGACGTAGACCTTGCCGTGGTCGACCACCAGCGTCTCCGGGACCAGGGCTGGCGACGCGAGCCCTGGACCGTCGGCCGCGTCGACGTCGACCAGCACCGTCCTGGGGATCCCATGCTCGGGCCAGACCGCATGTCGCGGCCAGTCCTTCCCCGCCGGCCGGGGCCGGAACGACTGGTAGAGCACTGCGCTGACGTCCACGGCCTTCGTCGACACCGGCGTGAGCCGGATCCCGGTGACGCAGCGGGTGTACCAGTCCATACCGATCGAGAGCTCGGCCTGGACCCATCGCAGCGTCAGTGGATCGAATGCGAACACGTCCAACCGGGTGGAGTCCATCAGTAGGTACTCGCCTGGTCTGGTCGGCCGCAGCTTGCCATAAGCGCTGTCCGGCCGGTCGGCGATGTCCCGGTTCCGCTTGGTGCTGAGCCGGAACAGCGGGTGCCGCCGCTCCAACTCCGTGAGCACGCGGTAAGCCGTGGCTTGGCTGGGCTGCGGTATGACGTCCGGACCGAACCGCGCGATCAGCCGAGCCTGAGTCCGGTCGATAACCATCTTGCGTGACGGCTTCGACTCCCCGGTGTGCTCGACCATGACTTCCAGCGCGGTCTCCACCCAACGGTCATCGGCCCTGCCGAAGGGCCGTGCCTGTGAACTTGTCCGCTGAACGAGGCCTGCCTCACCGTGTCGGCGGTAGTCGGCGACCCATCGTCGAACGGTGCGATCGGTGACCCCGAGTTCCGCAGCCTTCGCCACATAGCGGGCCTCCAGCGACAGCGTCGGTGTGTATGGAGCTCGCGGTTCGCCTTCACGCGCCAGTTCAGCGCTGCCGGACCGGTATCCCGTGAGAAGCTCCCGAACGTGCTCGGCACGCTCCAGGATCTGCCGTCTGTCGTCCTCGTCCAGCTGCCCCAGCACCACCGAGGCGATCTCCTCGGCATCGTCCGAAGACGGTCCCGGCCCATCGGGGATGAGGGTGGCCCGGTCGGAGAAGAGCAGTTCTCGCAAGGAGAGACGCAGGAGCCTGCCCTGACCGTCCTTGAGGACGACCTCGTTGCCGGCCGTGGTGGCAGCCATCTCGACCACCGCGACGGTCTCCCCGTCGTAGCGAAAGTGCGTACCGACGCCGACCCGCGCCCCCGCCCTGCTCACGCAGTCCTCCTCAGCACGCGCGCCGGACTGAATGGCCGGTCGAGATCCACCGTGAACTCGTGAGTCCACAGCAAGTGATAGACCGCAGAGCGGACTTGCTCCCCCGAGCACCCGGGCAAGCAGGCCACAGCGCGCTGCAAGGAGACTCCGTCGAGCTCAGCGCCACGGAGCTCGTCAACGAGCTCACGATCGAACAGCCACTCTCTGCGGTAGCCCGACAAGAAACGGATGTTCTCCAGCTCAACCGCAGGTGGCTCGCTCCAGACCTCGTACTTCCACCCCCTAAGCTCCACCGCCTCACGGGTCCAGCAGAACGTGAAAGCCACCTCCGGCTTGGACAACCGGTGCAATGGCTTCACATCCACGACCACAGGCCCCTCGTCGGTGACCAGGAGATAGTCCGGAATGTGCTTGCGCACAGCCCCGTCCACCTCGGCTTTGAGCAGAAATGGCTGGGCCACGATGCGCCGTACGGACGGATCGAAATCAGCGAAGAGGAGCCTCGCTAGTTCGAGGCGCGACTCGTAGATGACGTGGTCACGCATTGTGGCGGACCAGTAGGTGCCCGAGTAGTGCCGCTGGCCTCTGTACCAGCGGAAGGTCCGCCAGGGTGTCGCCGCCGCAAGCCCGTCGATCGAGGACCCAGCCCACTCCCGGTCCTCAACCAGCCTGCCGCTCGCGCTCCGCAGGCTCACGGTGATCGATGCCGCGCTCAGCTCTGCCGCCATGAGTCACCCCCAGATCGTCGGCAGCCTCCGCGAGCGCTACGTTCGCATCCGCCCGAGGCTCCTACGCCAGGCCTGCAGCAAGGTCACCCGAACGAGTGATGGCGGTGAACAGCGATTCTCAATCCCGTGTCAGTTCGGCCAGTCAGATGACATCGCGACTGAGAAAATGACACGGGATTTGAGAACCTACAGATCAGCCCGTCAGGCCCCCGCCATGTCCACGAAGCGGGAGTAGTGGCCCTGGAAGGCCACCGTGATGGTGGCCGTCGGACCGTTTCGGTGCTTGCCGACGATGATGTCCGCCTCACCGGCGCGCGGTGACTCCTTCTCGTACGCGTCCTCGCGGTGGAGAAGGATGACCATGTCGGCGTCCTGCTCGATGGAGCCCGACTCACGGAGGTCGGAGACCATCGGCTTCTTGTCCGTGCGCTGCTCGGGACCACGGTTCAGCTGCGACAGGGCGATGACCGGCAGCTCCAGCTCCTTGGCCAGCAGCTTGAGGTTTCGCGACATGTCCGAGACCTCCTGCTGGCGGCTCTCGGCGCGCTTGGCGCCACCGGCCTGCATCAGCTGCAGATAGTCGATGATCACGAGCTTGATGCCGGCGCGCTGCTTGAGCCGGCGGCACTTGGCCCGGATCTCCATCATCGACAGGTTCGGGGAGTCGTCGATGTAGAGCGGCGCGGTGGAGACGTCCGGCATCCGGCGGGCGAGGCGCGTCCAGTCCTCGTCGGTCATGGAGCCGGAGCGCATGTGGTGCAGGGCCACCCGGGCCTCGGCGGACAGCAGGCGCATCGCGATCTCGTTGCGGCCCATTTCGAGCGAGAAGATCACGCTCGGCAGGTTGTTCTTGATCGAGCAGGCGCGGGCGAAGTCCAGCGCGAGGGTGGACTTACCCATGGCGGGGCGGGCGGCGATGACGATCATCTGGCCGGGGTGCAGGCCGTTCGTCAGGGAGTCGAGGTCGGTGAAGCCGGTGGGGACGCCGGACATCTGGCCGCTGCGCGAGCCGATGGCCTCGATCTCGTCGAGCGCGCCCTCCATGATGTCGCCGAGCGGGAGGTAGTCCTCGCTGGTGCGCTGCTCGGTGACCGCGTAGACCTCGGCCTGGGCCTTGTTGACGATGTCGTCGACGTCGCCGTCGGCCGCGTATCCCATCTGCGTGATCCGCGTGCCCGCCTCGACCAGGCGGCGCAGCACGGCCCGCTCGTGGACGATCTCGGCGTAGTACTCGGCGTTGGCCGCGGTCGGGACGGACTGGACCAGGGTGTGCAGATACGCGGCGCCGCCGACGCGGGTGATCTCGCCGCGCTTGGTCAGCTCGGCCGCGACGGTGATGGGGTCGGCGGGCTCGCCCTTGGCGTAGAGGTCGAGGATGGCCTGGAAGACGGTCTCGTGCGCCGGGCGGTAGAAGTCGTTGCCCTTGAGGACCTCGACGACGTCGGCGATGGCGTCCTTGGAGAGCAGCATGCCGCCGAGGACGGACTGCTCGGCGTCGAGGTCCTGCGGGGGGACGCGCTCGAAGCCGCCCTGGGAGGAGGACCAGGAGCCGCTGTCGTCACCGCCGCGCTCGTGCTGCGCGGACTGGTCACGGCGGCCGCCGCCGTCGCCGCGGCGGGGGCGGGAGACCGGGAGCCGGTCGCCGGGGCCGGCGTCCGCCCAGGGGTCGTCCATGGGCTCGGGAATGCTCACCCTGCCACCTCCTCCCGTCCGCGACGCGGACCTCGCCGGGCCACTCTTTCTTACGGCACGGCTCTGACAATTAGGACGCCCGACTCCGGTAATGACGCGTCGAGTTCATCCCGGTCTCGCAAGGCTTCCGAGGCGGGAACAGACGCTGGGCGCCGGTCCACGGTAGGCCCGCGGGCACCGTCAGCCAATCTGGTTATCCACAGGGCATGTGGATGAAGGGCCCCATCCTGTGGAGAAGTCCGTGGAACCTGTGCACGGGGCGGGGGAAACCGCTGTGGACAAACACACAATCACTTGGCGCCCACCCCTCTGACCTGGGCATTTACCATCCACTGGCTGTTGAGGAGAAAAACTTTCCCGGCTGGCCGAAGATCACGACAAACGACGCAGAGAAGATCACCCGCAGCGGCGAACGGTAAGGGTCACAGATCAGTTGCACCGATTACCTGTGGAAGATTACATTGGAGCCCATGACCCAGGCCCACATACGCGACCGGCGCGGCCTCCGCCGGCACGACCGCGAGATCGTCGCCCTGGCCGTGCCGGCCTTCGGCGCCCTCGTCGCCGAGCCCCTCTTCGTGATGGCCGACAGTGCCGTCGTGGGCCATCTGGGCACCCCGCAGCTCGCCGGGCTCGGCGTCGCCGCCGCGCTGCTGACCACGGCCGTCAGCGTCTTCGTCTTCCTCGCCTACGCCACCACCGCCGCCGTCGCCCGCCGCGTCGGCGCCGGGGACCTCCCGGCCGCCATCCGCCAGGGCATGGACGGCATCTGGCTCGCCCTCCTGCTCGGCGCCGCCGTCATCGCCGTCGTCCTGCCCACCGCCCCCGCGCTGGTGGACCTCTTCGGCGCCTCACCGACGGCCGCCCCCTACGCCACGACCTATCTGCGCGTGAGCTCGCTCGGCATCCCCGCCATGCTCGTCGTGCTCGCCGCCACCGGCGTGCTGCGCGGCCTGCAGGACACCAGGACCCCGCTGTACGTCGCCGTCGGCGGCTTCACCGCCAACGCCGCGCTCAACGTCCTCCTCGTCTACGGCGCCGGCCTCGGCATCGCCGGCTCCGCCTGGGGCACGGTCATCGCCCAGTGCGCCATGGCCGCCGTCTACCTCGCCGTCGTCGTACGCGGCGCACGGCGTCACGGCGCCTCGCTGCGCCCCGACGCCGCCGGCATACGGGCCTGCGCCCAGGCGGGGGTGCCGCTGCTCGTCCGCACCCTCTCGCTGCGCGCGGTCCTCATGATCGCCACAGCGGTCGCGGCCCGGCTGGGCGACAACGACATCGCCGCCCATCAGATCGTGCTGACCCTGTGGAGCCTGCTCGCCTTCGCACTGGACGCCATCGCCATCGCGGGGCAGGCGATCATCGGCCGTTATCTGGGGGCGGACGACCCCGACGGAGCACGCGCCGTCTGCCGCCGCATGGTCCAGTGGGGCATCGGCGCGGGCGTGGTGCTCGGTCTGCTGGTCGTGGTCTCACGACCGGTGTTCGTCCCGCTGTTCACTTCCGACCCGGCCGTACGGGACGCACTGCTTCCCGCGCTCCTGGTCGTGGCGATCGGCCAGCCCATCGCGGGCGTCGTCTTCATCCTGGACGGCGTCCTGATGGGCGCCGGCGACGGCCCTTACCTCGCCTGGGCGATGCTGCTGGTCCTCGCCGCGTTCGCGCCCGTCGCGCTGCTCGTCCCCACGTTCGGCGGCGGGCTGACGGCACTGTGGTGGGCGATGACGCTGATGATGACGGTCCGCATGCTGACCCTGTGGACCCGCACCCGCTCCGGCCGCTGGCTCGTCACGGGCGCGGTGCGGTAGCGCTGCGGTGAAGCGGTAGCGCTGGGCGAGCGAGGTGACCACAGCACCCCGCGACGGGCCCGTGGCCCTGCCCTGCCGGCCGCCCACCCTCCGGCTGGGCGCGGCTCCCGCGTCCGGGCCTTCTCGTATCGCCACGGCGTGATCGGCGACGACGCCACCACCGCAGGAGGGAAACGACCCTACGGTTGCGTCCCGTCCGGCGCGCCTGTCGCAGCGCCCCCAACGGCGAAGGGCCGCACCCCCGAGGGGGTGCGGCCCTTCACATCGACTCAGTCGAGCGCAGCGATCAGGCGGCGACGACGTCGATGTTGACCTTGGCGACAACGTCGGCGTGCAGACGCACGGTCACCTGGTGCGAGCCCAGGGTCTTGATGGGCGAGCCCACCTCGACACGACGCTTGTCGACCTTCGGGCCACCCGAAGCCTCGATCGCCGCAGCGATGTCGGCGGGGGTGACGGAGCCGAACAGACGGCCGGCGTCGCCGGCGCGGGTGCCAAGGTTGACCTTGACGCCCTCGAGCTGACCCTTGACCTCGTTGGCCTGCTCGATCGTCGCGATCTCGCGGATCTTGCGACCACGACGGATCTGCGCGACGTCCTTCTCGCCACCCTTGGTCCAGCGGATCGCGAAACCACGCGGGACCAGGTAGTTGCGAGCGTAACCGTCCTTGACGTCAACGACGTCACCGGCGGTGCCGAGGCCAGAGACCTCGTGGGTGAGGATGATCTTCATTTTTCGGTCACCCTTCCCTTATCGCGCGGACGAGGTGTAGGGCAGCAGCGCCATCTCACGGCTGTTCTTCACGGCCGTGGCGACGTCACGCTGGTGCTGAGTGCAGTTGCCGGTCACGCGGCGGGCACGGATCTTGCCGCGGTCGGAAATGAACTTCCGCAGCATGTTCGTGTCCTTGTAGTCCACGTAAGCGGTCTTGTCCTTGCAGAACGCGCAGACCTTCTTCTTAGGCTTGCGCGGAGGCGGCTTCGCCATTGTCTCTCTCCTGTGTGATCAAGAAGTTTTTGTGCTGTCGCCCCTCGGACCACGAGGGTCCGGGCCCTTGCGGACCTAGAAGGGCGGCTCGTCCGAGTAGCCGCCGCCGGAGTTGCCGGAGCCGCCGCCCCAGCCACCGCCGCCGCCGCCCTGCTGGCTGCCGGACGGAGCACTGGTCGCCCACGGGTCGTCGGCGGGAGCACCGCCGCCACCCTGCTGGCCGCCGCCGGAGCTGTTGCCCCAGCCGCCGCCCTGCTGGCCACCACCGCCGCCGCCGCCGAAGCCACCCTGGCCACCGCGACCCGCGGTCTTGGTGACCTTCGCCGTGGCGTTCTTCAGGCTGGCGCCGACCTCTTCGACGTCGAGCTCGTAGACCGTGCGCTTGACGCCCTCGCGGTCCTCGTAGGACCGCTGCTTGAGCCGGCCCTGCACGATGACGCGCATGCCGCGCTGAAGCGACTCGGCGACGTTCTCCGCCGCCTGCCGCCACACCGAGCACGTGAGGAAGAGGCTCTCGCCGTCCTTCCACTCGTTGGTCTGGCGGTCGAAGGTGCGGGGAGTGGACGCGACGCGGAACTTCGCGACCGCCGCACCGGACGGGGTGAAGCGCAGCTCGGGGTCGTCGACGAGATTGCCGACGACCGTGATGACGGTCTCGCCTGCCATGGATGAACCTCTCGGCGGGTGTGCTGCTGGCTGCTTGCTACTCGTTGCGATGCAGCCCGATTACCTCTGAACCGCTGGGGTTCAGTGGGTCTCGGGACGGAGGACCTTGGTCCGGAGGACCGACTCGTTCAGGTTCATCTGGCGGTCGAGCTCCTTGACGACCGCAGGCGTGGCCTGCAGGTCGATGACCGAGTAGATGCCCTCGGGCTTCTTCTTGATCTCGTACGAGAGACGACGACGGCCCCAGGTGTCGACCTTCTCGACCTTTCCGTTGCCCTCACGGACGACGGAGAGGAAGTTCTCGATCAGCGGGGAGACAGCTCGCTCCTCGAGATCGGGGTCGAGGATGACCATCACCTCGTAGTGACGCATGTGGAACCCACCTCCTTTGGACTCAGCGGCCACGGTCGTTCCGTGGCAGGAGGGTCGTGATGCGTGAACAACGGTATCGGCCGACACTGACAATCAGCGGAAGTCCCTGGGTCGCCCCTGGAGACCGAAGCTGGTCTGGGCAGACACCGGTGCAGACGGTACACAGTACCCGCACTCCGGCTTCCGGTTGAAATCCAGGCGCCCGGCACCGCAATCTGGACCCATCGGGTGTGACCGGCGCTACAGTGCGCCGCCTGCCTACAGGAGGTATCCCCATGGCACAGGATGCTCGACCGCAACAAGGCCCCCGCTCGCTGCTCGCTTCCGTGCTGAACAGCGACGGCAAGGCCCATCCCGTCGAGAACACCTTGGTCGCCGTGACGGTCGTGCTCGGCGCGATCGCCTTCATCTCATCGGCCTTCCACCATCTGCACCTGCTCAGCTCCTGGTCCGGTCTGGTCGGCATCCTCACCGGGGCCTGGGGACAGTTCATCTCGGCCACGACGGGCGAGCGTTTCCTGTTGATCATCGGACTCGGTGCCGCTGCCATCGGCTTCTTCCTGGGCATGGCGCACGGCGGGCTCTTCGGCGGCGTCCTCGGATAGCCGCAGGGCCGCGCCGACCCCTGGGGGTCCCGCCCCGCCCGTATCCGCACTCCGGGTACAGGCGCGGGCGCACAGAGCCATGCGGCAGTACGCCCAACCGGGGCGCTCCCCTGTCGCAGTAGGCTTCGGCGCGAGAGCCGGAGCCCCGACCCTGGGGACACACCTGCCGAGGAGCGCCCCGCATGAGCCTGACCCTGAGGACCATTAGCCGTGAGCAGCATCTGGCGTACATCCAGAGTCTGCCCGCGGCCAGCCACATGCAGGTCCCGGCCTGGGCGGACGTAAAGGCGGAGTGGCGCTCGGAAAGCCTGGGCTGGTTCGACAAGACCGGCCGGCTCGTCGGCGCCGGTCTGGTCCTGTACCGCCAGCTGCCCAAGATCAAGCGATACCTGGCCTACCTGCCCGAGGGCCCGGTGATCAACTGGTTCTCCCCGCACCTCGACGACTGGCTGCGGCCCATGCTGGCCCACCTGAAGCAGCAGGGTGCCTTCTCCGTGAAGATGGGCCCGCCTGTCGTCATCCGGCGCTGGGACTCCAATGCCATCAAGTCCGGCATCGCCGACCCCGACGTCAAGCGTCTGCGGGACGTCGAGGCCACCCACATCGAGCCCCGCGCCTTCGAGGTCGCCGACCAGCTGCGCCGCATGGGCTGGCAGCAGGGCGAGGACGGTGGCGCCGGCTTCGGTGACGTCCAGCCGCGCTACGTCTTCCAGGTGCCGCTGGAGAACCGCTCGCTGGAGGACGTCCACAAGGGCTTCAACCAGCTGTGGCGACGCAACATCAAGAAGGCCGAGAAGGCCGGCGTCGAGGTCGTCCAGGGCGGTTACGAGGATCTGGCGACCTGGCAGCACCTGTACGAGATCACGGCCGAGCGCGACAAGTTCCGCCCGCGTCCGCTCAGTTACTTCCAGCGCATGTGGACCGCCCTCAACACCGAGGACCCCAACCGCATGCGGCTGTACTTCGCCGTGCACGAGGGCGAGGCGGTCGCCGCGGCGACGATGCTGATCGTCGGCGGCCACGTCTGGTACTCCTACGGCGCCTCCGCCAACCACAAGCGCGAGGTCCGCCCGTCGAACGCGATGCAGTGGCGCATGCTGCGCGACGCCTACGCCCTCGGGGCGAGCGTCTACGACCTGCGCGGCATCGGCGACTCCCTCGACGAGAGCGACCACCTCTTCGGCCTCATCCAGTTCAAGGTCGGCACGGGCGGGCAGGCGGCGGAGTACCTCGGCGAGTGGGACTTCCCGCTCAACAAGCTGCTGCACAAGGCCCTCGACATGTACATGTCGCGCCGCTGATCCGCCGGCCCGGCCGTCCGCCGGGCCACGGGGCAACGCCGTCAGACACACGACCACGTCACACAGCAGACTCAGCGAAAGGTTCCGGGACCGGCCATGGCGCTCACGCTCTACGTCGACACCGCGCGTTGGCGGGCACACCAGCAGACCGTCCTTCAGCAGTTCCCGGGGATCGTCCCGGTCTGCAAGGGCAACGGCTACGGCTTCGGCCACGAGCGGCTGGCCGACGAGGCCGCCCGCTTCGGGACGGACATACTCGCCGTCGGCACGACCTACGAAGCGGCCCGCATCAAGGACTTCTTCAGCGGTGATCTGCTGGTGCTGACGCCGTTCCGCCTCGGCGAGGAGCCGGTGCCGCTGCCCGACCGGGCCATCCGGTCGGTCTCCTCCGTCGACGGCGTGCGCGGCCTCGTGGGCGCCCGCGTCGTGGTCGAGGTCATGAGCAGCATGAAGCGCCACGGCATCAGCGAGGAGGACCTTCCCAAGCTGCACGCCGCCATCGAGGACGTGCGCCTGGAGGGCTTCGCCATCCACCTCCCGCTGGACCGCACCGACGGCACCGACGCCGTCGGCGAGGTCATGGGCTGGATGGAGCGGCTGCGCAACGCGCGGCTGCCGCTGCACACCATGTTTGTCAGCCATCTCAAGGCCGATGAACTCGCCCATCTGCAGCAGCAGTTCCCGCAGACGCGCTTCCGCGCCCGCATCGGCACCCGGCTCTGGCTCGGCGACCACGACGCCACCCAGTACCGGGGTGCTGTCCTGGATGTCACGCCCGTGGCCAAGGGCGACCGCTTCGGCTACCGCCAGCAGAAGGCGGCCGGCGACGGCTACCTGGTCGTGGTGGCCGGCGGCACCTCGCACGGCGTCGGCCTGGAGGCCCCGAAGGCGCTGCACGGCATGATGCCGCGCGCCAAGGGCGTCGCCAGGGCCGGACTCGCGACGATGAACCGCAACCTCTCGCCCTTCGTCTGGGCGGGCAAGCAGCGCTGGTTCGCGGAGCCCCCGCACATGCAGGTCTCCATCCTGTTCGTGCCCGGCGACGTCCCCGCCCCCCAGGTCGGCGACGAACTGGTGGCCCACCTGCGGCACACCACCACCCAGTTCGACCGGCTGCTCGATCACTGATCCCCCCCCTGATGCGGGGGCCGGAGCCGCGTGACTACGGTTCGCGGCTCGCGGCACCCCATTGGACACGTGTGCCTTCGCGCGTCTCCGCGTGCCGAGCCCGGCGCGCGGAGCCGAGGACGAATATGTCCGGGGCCCCGTCCAGCACACCGCCCGAGGGATCGTCCGAGCCGTCCCGCCGGACGACGTCCCGCTCCGGCAGCAGGATGTCGCGCACGACGACCGCGCACAGATACAGCGTGCCCAACAGGTGCAGCACGATCGCCAGTTGATAGCCCTCCAGGGGAAGCCCCTGGTGCTTGTCGCCGCTCCCCGTGTAGGCCAGGTAGAACCAGATACCGAGGAAGTACAGCACCTCGCACGCCTGCCAGATGAGGAAGTCACGCCACTTCGGGCGGGCCAGCGCCGCGAGCGGGATCAGCCACAGCACGTACTGCGGCGAATAGACCTTGTTGGTCAGGATGAAGAGCGCCACCACCAGGAAGACCAGCTGCGCGAAGCGCGGCCTCCTGGGCGCGTACAGCCCGAGCACTCCCAGGCCCAGGCAGCCGAGGATCATCAGCAGCGTCGCGTAGGTATTGGCGTCCTCCAGCGGATTCCCGGTGCGCTGGGAGATGAAGAGCCAGACCGAGCCGAAGTCGACCGGCCGCTCCTGGCTGAAGGTGTAGAACTTCGCCCACCCCTCGCGGATGTGGAAGCCGCTCGCGTCGTGCGTCAGCATGACCGGCAGGTTCACCACCAGCCAGGCCCCGACCGCGCCGGACACGGCCTTCAGGAACGCCCGGTGGTGCCCGGCCCGCCAGCACAGGATGAACAGCGGCCCGAGCAGCAGCGCCGGATACAGCTTCGCCGCGGCGGCCAGACCGATCAGGAGGCCCGCTCCGAGGGCCCGCCCGCGTGACCACATCAGCATCGCGGCGGCCGTGAGGGCGACCGCGAACAGATCCCAGTTGATGGTGGCCGTGAGGGCGAAGGCCGGCGCGAGAGCGACCAGCAGCGCGTCCCAGGGGCGGCGGCGGTGCGTCCGGGTCACACAGAGGGCGATCACCGCGGTGCAGGTCATCAGCATGCCGGCGTTGACCAGCCAGTAGAGCTGCTCGCGGTGCTGGATGCTCCCGCCCCCCGGCGTGAGCCGGGCGGCGATCTCCATGAACAACCCGGTGAGGACCGGGTACTCCAGATAGTCCATGCCACCGGAGACGGTCTGCGGGATCTTGTCGAAATACGGGATGAGCCCGAGATCGAACCCGCGGCCGCTGTAGAGGTGGGGGATGTCGGAGTAGCAGGCGTGGGTGTACTGGGTGGTGGCGCCGAAGAACCAGCCGTAGTTGTAACAGGGCAGCTTCTGCACCATGCCGAGCGCGAACATGCCGAGCGCGACGAGCGCGATCACCCGGACCGGCGTCCACCAGCCCAGGCCGGTCAGGGCACGCCGCCCGGCCGGCCCGCCGATGAGCTCACTGCCGGCGGCGGCCACCTCGTCCTCGACGGTGGGCCGTACCTGCTCCTCGTCCCGCACGCTCCTCATGCGCACATCCTGCCGTAAGAGCCTGTCACCCGCCGGAGCCTGTGGATAACTTCGAGGGCCGCCCCGCGCGAACGCGGGACGGCCCTCGAAAAGGATCACTCCGGACGGGTGTACCGGCAGGTCGGCCTAATTGCTCGGACCACCGAACAGCCCGCCCGGCCGGCCCCGGGTCGGATCCGGCTCCGGGGACTCACCCGGGCTGCCCGTGTCGCCCCCCGGACCACCGGGACCGCCCGACGCGCCTCCGTTGCCGCCCCCCGGACCACCGGAACCACCGGGCTTGCACCGCGGGTCGAGCGGGTGGCAGGACCTGCTCGGCGACGGGGACTTGCTCGGGGTCTTCGACGGGCTCGGCGACGCCGACTTCGACGGCGTCGGCGACGCGGAGGTGGACGGGGTCGGGCTGGGGGAGGGGCTCGCGCCGTCCCCGTAGATCTTCTTGCCGATCGGCTGCGCCGCCTCGAACTGCTCGATCGGCTTCCCCTTCAGCGCCTTGCCCATGTAGTCGGCCCAGATCTCGGCCGGGAACGAGGCACCGTGAATGGTCGGCTTGCCACCCACACCGCGCATCGACAGGAATTCCTGCTTCTTCGCGTTGGGGTTGACACGGTACATACCGATCGCGGTGGACAGCTGCGGGGTGTAGCCGGCGAACCAGGCCGAACGGTTCTCGTCGGTCGTACCGGTCTTGCCCGCCACGGGACGGTCACCGAGCTGCGCCGAGGTACCCGTTCCCTCCTGCACGACCGTCCGCAGCACATCGGTGACGTTGTTCGCCACGTTCGCGTCGAAGGCCTGCGCGCTCTCCGTCTCGTGCTTGAAGAGCGGCTTGCCGTCCTTCTCCACCTTCTCGACCGAATAGGGGTCGATCTGCTTCCCGCTCGCGGCGAAGGTCGCGTAGGAGCCCGCCAGCCGGATCGCACTGGGCGCCGACGTGCCGAGGGAGAAGGTCGGGGAAAGGGAGGCCAGCTGGTCCTCGTCGAGTCCCGCCTTGACCGCCGACTCCTTCACCAGGTCGGTGCCGACGTCCATGCCGAGCTGGATGAAGGGCGTGTTCACCGAGTACTGCATGGCGGTACGCAGGGTGACGAGTCCCTTGTCCTCCTCACCGTCGTTCTTCTGATGCCACTCGCTGCCGTTCTGGTCGTGCCAGACCTGGCCGTTGTAGTCCCGCAGCGTGAGCTTGTTGTCGCCGTTGTAGATGCTGTCCGGCGAGACGACCGTGCGCTGGGCATCGGTCTGGTGCGATCCGAGGGCCGGATTGCGCTTTCCGTGCGTCATCGCGGCGGCCAGGACGAAGGGCTTGAACGTCGACCCCACCTGCACACCGGTGTAGTCGGCGTTATTGGTGAAGTGCTCGAGCGCGTTCTCACCGCCGTAAATGGCGACGATCTTGCCCGTCTTGGGCTCCACCGAGGCCCCACCGAACTGCACGTGCTTGTCGACCTCGCGCACGTTCGGCTTGATATTGGCCTTGCGGACGTCCGCCACCGACTTGGCCAGCGCGTTCACCTTTTTCTTGTCGAACGTGGTGTGGATCTGGAATCCACCCTTGTCCAACTGGGCCTTGCTGAGATTGGAATGGGCGACGATGTAGTTGTCGGCGAGGCTCGTCAGATAGCCGATCTGCCCGGCCCGGTTGGTCGCCGGCTTGGGCGGCTGGGGCTTCGGGAACCCCTTCGCGACCCACTTGTCGCGTTCTTCCGGCGGCAGATACTTGTGACTGACCTCGACCTCTCGGTCCAGCGTCCACTTCCAGCGGTCCGTGGCCCGCTTCGTGTTCTTCTCCGCAGTGGCCGCGGGCCCCTGACCGCCGTACGGGTCATAAAGATTCGGGCCGTTCAAGGTAGCCGCCAGGAACGCGCTCTCGCTCGCGTTCAGCTCGGTGCAGTCCTTGTTGTAATAAGCCCGCGCGGCGGCCTGGATACCGTAGGCGCCACGCCCGTAGTAGGCCGTGTTGAGGTAGCCCTCGAGGATCTTGCTCTTGTCCTCGGTCGCCCCCACCTTTATCGAGATCAGCAACTCGGTGGCCTTACGCGTCAGCGTCTGGTCCTGGCTGAGATAGGTGTTCTTCACGAACTGCTGGGTAATGGTCGAACCACTCTGCGTCTCACCGCCCTGAGCCATCTTGACCACGGCTCGGGCAATACCCATCGGGTCGACGCCCTGGTCCTCCCAGAACGTGGCGTTCTCAGCCGAGACCACCGCGTTCTGCATCGCCTCGGGAATCTTGGCGATCGGCACGATCTGACGGTTGAGCTCACCACCACCGGCCACGACCATCTGGTCGCCGTCCGCCCAGTAATAGACGTTCTTCTGGACGGTCGAGGCGGCCCGCGCCGTCGGCACCTGCACGATCAGCAGCGCGATCCCGACAACACCGATGATCAACCCGAGAAACGCGATGCACAGCCCGGTGACCAGCTTCCAGGACGGCAACCAGCGCCGCGCCCCGACCTTGCCCGCACGCGGGTAGTCGATGAAACGCTTCTTGGCCGGGCGACCGCCGTCCCGCCGCCCCCGGCCCGCTCCGCCGGCCCCCGGGGCCGGGCGTCTGCGCCCGGTGGCGCCGTCACTCCGCTGCGCTCCGCGCCGGCCTTCGGACCTGCTTGTGTACTGCGACTCGGCCATGTGGCCATGGCCGGGCTCGGCCGCGCCCCCAGGCGGTGCGGCGCGGCGGCCGGCACCCGGCTGCTGCGCCGCGCGCCGGGACGCGGCCCGTCCGCCGCCCTGGGACTGCGGCGGCTTGCGACGATGCTCGCTCATCGAACGACTACTCCTCGGGCAGGCGCTATCGCCTGAAAGCGGCAGGTGGCTTCCGTTCCCCCCGATGCGCGATCCGGGCCCCCCTGAGCAACCGGGCGCACTGCATCCAGGACGAGGACGTCTGGCGACGTCACACGGTTCCCGGTGGTCTGCATGGCGCACAGACTACGCACGGCCAAATCCCGCCCACTGGGGATGTTCACTCCAAATCAGGCGGGTTCTGTCCCACGAATCAGTGATGTGACCTCGTTCACCGTGCCCCCTCTTGTCGCAACAGGACGCTCGTTCTATCGTCTGGATGTATCGAGTCGATACATCAGCTCGGCATAAGGGACGTAGAGGACCAAGGAGGCGGGACATGAGCAGACGCTCCGGCATCCTTGAGTTCGCCGTCCTCGGCCTGCTCCGCGAGTCTCCGATGCACGGCTATGAGCTGCGCAAACGCCTCAACACCTCACTCGGGGTGTTCCGTGCGTTCAGCTACGGCAGCCTCTACCCCTGCCTGAAGACTCTGGTCACCAACGGATGGTTGATCGAGGAGCCCGGCAGCGCTCCGGAGGATGCCCTCGCGGCATCACTGGCCGGCCGACGGGCGAAGATCGTCTACCGCCTGACGGCGGAGGGCAAGGAGCACTTCGAAGAGCTCCTCGCCCACACCGGCCCGGACGCGTGGGAGGACGAGCACTTCGCCGCCCGCTTCGCGTTCTTCGGGCAGACCTCGCGGGACGTGCGGATGCGGGTGCTGGAAGGCCGCCGCAGCCGGCTGGAGGAGCGCCTCGAGAAGATGCGCGCCTCCCTGGCCCGTACCCGCGAGCGGCTGGACGACTACACCCTCGAGCTCCAGCGTCACGGCATGGAGTCGGTGGAGCGTGAGGTCCGCTGGCTGAACGAGCTGATCGAGAGCGAGCGGGCCGGGCGCGACCAGCGCAACGGCTCCGCCGCGCAGGACACAACCGGGGATACGGACGGCCTGCCCCGGCACCGGGGTTCTTCCCGGCCGGATCCGTCCGATGACACCGCCAAGTGAGCTCTGCATTTCCGCAGGGCTTTGTCGAGTACAAACAGGGAGCAACCGGAATGGGTTCGGTTCGCGTAGCCATCGTAGGCGTGGGCAACTGCGCCGCCTCGCTGGTTCAGGGCGTCGAGTACTACAAGGACGCCGACCCGAACGGCCGCGTGCCGGGTCTGATGCACGTGCAGTTCGGCGACTACCACGTCGGTGATGTGGAGTTCGTGGCCGCGTTCGACGTCGACGCGAAGAAGGTCGGCCTCGACCTCGCGGACGCCATCGGCGCCAGCGAGAACAACACCATCAAGATCTGCGACGTGCCGTCCTCGGGTGTCACCGTCCAGCGCGGCCACACCTACGACGGTCTGGGCAAGTACTACCGCCAGACCATCGAGGAGTCCGCCGAGGCCCCGGTCGACATCGTCCAGGTCCTCAAGGACAAGCAGGTCGACGTCCTGGTCTGCTACCTGCCGGTCGGCTCCGAGGACGCTGCGAAGTTCTACGCGCAGTGCGCCATCGACGCCAAGGTCGCCTTCGTCAACGCTCTGCCGGTCTTCATCGCCGGTACCAAGGAGTGGGCGGACAAGTTCACCGAGGCGGGCGTCCCGATCGTCGGCGACGACATCAAGTCGCAGGTCGGCGCCACCATCACGCACCGTGTGATGGCGAAGCTCTTCGAAGACCGCGGTGTCCGCCTCGAGCGCACCATGCAGCTGAACGTCGGCGGCAACATGGACTTCAAGAACATGCTCGAGCGTGACCGCCTGGAGTCCAAGAAGATCTCCAAGACGCAGTCCGTCACCTCGCAGATCCGCGACCGCGAGCTGGGCGAGGACAACGTCCACATCGGCCCGTCGGACTACGTGGCCTGGCTGGACGACCGCAAGTGGGCGTACGTGCGTCTCGAGGGCCGTGCCTTCGGCGACGTCCCGCTGAACCTCGAGTACAAGCTCGAGGTGTGGGACTCCCCGAACTCCGCGGGTGTCATCATCGACGCCGTGCGCGCCGCGAAGATCGCCAAGGACCGCGGCATCGGTGGCCCGATCCTCTCCGCGTCCTCGTACTTCATGAAGTCGCCGCCGGTGCAGTACTTCGACGACGAGGCCCTGGAGAACGTCGAGAAGTTCATCAAGGGCGAGGTCGAGCGCTGAGCGAGGCCTGACGCGGCACGCTGAGCGCGCCGCGGCCACACTCCGCTTCCCCGCAGGCCCCCGGGTAATCCACCCGGGGGCCTGTGTGGTGTGTGAGGCTGTTCGGCATGCCTGTTGTGCGTGATCTGCGCGTCCTGCTGCGTCTGCGCGATTTCCGCCGTCTGCTGGCCGTCCGGCTGCTGTCCCAGTCGGCCGACGGTGTCTATCAGGTCGCGCTCGCCACCTACGTCGTCTTCTCGCCCGAGAAGCAGGCCTCACCGGCGGCCATCGCCTCCGCCATGGCCGTCCTCCTGCTGCCCTATTCGCTGTTGGGCCCGTTCGCCGGCGTCCTGCTGGACCGCTGGCGCCGACGCCAAGTGCTGCTCCACGGCAATCTCCTGCGAGCCGCTCTGACCATCGGCACCGCGCTGCTCATGGTCGCCCCCGTCCCCGGCTGGCTCTTCTACGTCTCCGCGCTGTCGGTCACCGCCGTCAACCGCTTCGTCCTCGCCGGTCTCTCGGCTGCCCTGCCCCGCGTCGTCGACTCACGCGAACGCCTGGTCATGGCCAACGCCCTCTCCCCGACCGCCGGTACGATCGCCGCCACCGCGGGCGGCGGCCTCGCCTTAGCCGTACGCCTGGGCTCCCCCGAAGGCCATGCGTCCGACGCGCTGGTCGTGCTTCTGGGCGCGGCCTTGTACTTGTGCGCAGCGCTTTCCTCACTGTGCATGCCCGTGGGCCTGTTGGGGCCGGACGCCCCACCGGTGCGGGCGCCCCTGGGCACCACGGTGTTGGCCACCGCGAGGGGGCTGACCGCAGGGCTGCGCCATCTGGCCGAGCGCCCCACCGCCGCCCGGGCGCTGGGCGCGATGACCCTGATGCGGTTCTGCTACGGCGCGCTGACGGTCACTTTGCTGATGCTCTGCCGGTACGCGTGGACCGACGACGACGCCCAAGGACTCGCCCTGTTGGGCCTCGCCGTGGCCGTGTCCGGCGCGGGATTCTTCGCGGCTGCCGTCATCACCCCATGGGCATCCGCCCGGTTCGGCCCGCTCGGCTGGATAGTGGTCTGCGCCGCGGCCGCGGCGCTCCTCGAAACCGCTCTGGGCCTCCCCTTCGAGCGCGTCCCGACGCTGATCGGCGCCTTCGTCCTCGGACTCGTCACCCAGGGAGCGAAGATCTCCACGGACACGGTGGTCCAGTCGTCCGTCGACGACGCCTTTCGGGGCCGGGTCTTCTCGCTCTACGACGTGCTGTTCAACGTCGCGTTCGTGGGAGCGGCCGGGGTGGCCGCCCTGATGCTGCCACCTGACGGCCGGTCGGCCGTTCTGGTGGTAACGGTGGCCGTGATCTACGCGGCAATTGCTGTGGCTATGACAGGTTTTCGTCGCCGTTCCGTGTCACATCAAGGCTACAGCCGCCTCTGAGCTGCGGAAATGTCCGAGTGGCCGGTTTCTTTACAGGTACCTTACGTGCTGCACTCCGACCGGATCCGGCTTCAGCCCGAGGGATTTCACGTGACCACTCCGCCGCCGCAGAACCAGAACCCGTTCGCCCAGCAGGGTGGAAACGCATACGGCCAGCAGCCGCAGGCGCCTTACGGCCAGCCGCCGCAGGGGGGCCCGTACGGTCAGCAGCCCGGCCCGTACGCCCAGCAGCCGATGGCGCCGCAGGGCTTCCCCGGCGCCCCGGTGCCGCCGGCTCCGCGTCGCTCCAAGCTCAAGATGATTCGCAAGTTCGGCATACCGGTCGTCGTCATCATCATGGCGGTGGTCGGCTGGATCGCCTCGCGTGACGACGCGGACACCGCAGCCGTCGGCGACTGCGTCATGAACTCCGGCACCACCACCAAGCCGGACGTCGAGGTCGTCGACTGCAAGGACGCCAAGGCGAAGTACAAGGTCATCAAGAAGGTCGACGGGGCGAAGTCGGCCATGGCCACCTGCTCCGCCGTGGAAGGCGCCACGGGTGGTTACGAGCAGTCGCGCGGCAGCGACTCCTTCGTCCTGTGCTTCAGCGACAACAAGGAAGCCGGTACCAAGTAGCCGGATATGACGGAGCCGGGTGACGTTTCACGTGAAACGTCACCCGGCTCCGTCATGTTTCACGTGAAACACGAGCTCCTGCTCAGGCCTCCTGTGCGGCCCACCATTCCTTGAGCGCCGCGGCCGCCGCGTCGTGTCCCATCGGGCCGTGCTCCAGGCGCAGCTCCAGCAGGTGCTTGTACGCCTTGCCGACCTGCGGGCCGGGCCCGACGGCGAGGATCTCCATGATCTCGTTGCCGTCCAGGTCCGGCCGGATCGAGTCCAGCTCTTCCTGCTCCTGCAGCCGGGCGATGCGCTCCTCGAGCCCGTCGTACGCGCGCGACAGCGCATTCGCCTTCCGCTTGTTCCGCGTCGTGCAGTCGGACCGTGTCAGCTTGTGCAGGCGTTCCAGCATCGGGCCGGCGTCGCGGACATAGCGGCGCACGGCCGAGTCGGTCCACTCGCCCGTTCCGTAGCCGTGGAAGCGCAGGTGCAGCTCGACGAGCTTGGAGACGTCCTTGATCAGCTCATTGGAGTACTTGAGCTTCGTCATCCGGGCCTTGGTCATCTTCGCGCCCACCACCTCGTGGTGGTGGAAGGAGACCCGGCCGTCCTTCTCGAAACGGCGCGTCCTCGGCTTGCCGATGTCGTGCAGCAGCGCGGCAAGACGCAGCACGAGGTCGGGGCCGCCCCCAGGCTGATCACGAGGGGCCTCGAGGTCGATGGCCTGTTCCAGGACGGTCAGCGAGTGTTCGTAGACGTCCTTGTGCCGGTGGTGCTCGTCGCTCTCCAGGCGCAGGGCCGGCAGTTCCGGCAGCACGAGGTCGGCCATGCCGGTGTCGACCAGCAGCCGCAGGCCCTTACGGGGGTTCTCGGAGAGGAGCAGCTTGTTCAGCTCGTCGCGGACCCGCTCGGCCGACACGATCTGCAGGCGGTCGGCCATGGCCGTCATCGCCTCGACGACCTCGGGCGCGACCTCGAAGTCCAGCTGCGCGGCGAAGCGCGCGGCACGCATCATGCGCAGCGGGTCGTCGGAGAAGGACTCCTCCGGGGTGCCCGGGGTGCGCAGGACGCGCGCGGCCAGGTCCTCCAGGCCGTTGTGCGGGTCGATGAACTCCTTCTCCGGGAGCGCCACGGCCATCGCGTTGACGGTGAAGTCACGACGGACGAGATCCTGCTCGATGGAGTCGCCGTAGGAGACCTCGGGCTTCCGCGACGTCCGGTCGTAGGCTTCCGAACGATATGTCGTGATCTCAATCTCAAAGTCTGATTTACGGCAGCCCACGGTCCCGAAGGCGATGCCCACCTCCCAGACCGCGTCGGCCCAGGGGCGGACGATCTTCAGTACATCGTCCGGGCGGGCGTCCGTCGTGAAGTCCAGGTCATTGCCGAGCCGGCCGAGCAGCGCGTCCCGCACCGACCCGCCGACCAGGGCAAGAGTGAACCCGGCCTCCTGAAATCGGCGGGCGAGGTCGTCGGCTACGGGGGATACCCGCAGGAGCTCACTCACGGCACGTCGCTGCACCTGGCTGAGCTCGTTCGTCGACGGCGGGGTGAGGCTGTCATTGTTGGCATTCGACACAACAGAAGAGGGTACGTGGCCGCGCGCGCGAGGGCCTCTTCGTTCCCGGGCACGGGCCATCGGCCCCCGCAAACCAGGCGCAGCCGGGACATCGGGCCATGACAGCGATCTTGTACAGCGGTCCGCAGCACTTCGTCACAGCAGGCCTCGTTACCATTCGTGGACGCACAACCGACGACCACTGACGACGACGAGGGACGGGCGAGCGCGTGGCCGAGGCGGCAGAGTTCCAGGGGACGAGGTCCGCTCCTGCCTGCCGGTGGTTCCGGCACACCGCGACACTGCTCCTGGGAGTGCTGCTGGTCCTCGGGCTCGTACAGCTGCCGACGGCCCCCGCCGCGCACGCGGACACCGGTGGCTCCCGCACGGTCGGTGTGGCCGTGGACTCGATGACCCCCGTGGCCCCGAAGCAGGGCGACACGCTCACCATCTCCGGCACGGTCACCAACCACGGCAAGTCGACGATCTTCGGCGCCCATGTGGCCCTGCGGGTGGGACCTCAGATCAGCGGCCGCAGCGACATCGACGATCTCGGTCAGCGGACCGGTTACTCAGCGGGCACCGATGGCAACGAGGTCGGCGGCAACCACCGGCAGAAGATCGACAAGCTGCTCCCCGGGGTCAGCCGGGATTTCACCCTCTCCGTCCCGGCGAAGGATCTGGAGCTCGGCCGCGACGGCGTCTACCAGCTCGGCGTCTCCCTCTCCGGACAGTCCAGCGACCAGCCGTTCGAGCGGGTGCTGGGAATACAGCGCACCGTGCTCCCCTGGCAGCCGTCCGCCACCGAGGGCAAGAAGACCCAGGTCACGTTCATGTGGCCGCTCATCTCCGCCACCCGCCTGACCGCGCGCACCGAGTCGGACCAACAGCAGACACCCATCTTCCCCAATGACGACCTCACCGCGGAGCTGGCGCCGGGCGGCCGGCTGTACCAGCTCGTCACGCTGGGCAAGAGCCTGCCGATCACCTGGGTGATCGACCCGGATCTGCTCGCCACGGTCGAGGCCATGACCAAGAGCTACGAGATCGACGCTCCGGAGGGCAAGAGCACCCCCGGCAAGGGGCAGGCGGTCGCCAAGCAGTGGCTCAACAAGCTCCAGGACGCGGTGGCGGGCCACCAGGTGGTGGCGCTGCCCTTCGGTGATCCGGACCTCGCCTCGCTCGCCCACCGCGGCAAGGACGTCTCGGGCATCCTGAGCCACCTCCAGTCCGCCACCGAGCTGGCCTCGACCACCGTGGAGACCATCCTCGGTGTGAAGCCGCGCACGGACTTCGCCTGGCCCGTCGACGGCGCGGTGGACACCTCGATCGTCGACGTCGCCACCTCGGCCGGTGCCCACAACGTCATCGCCCGCAGCGACAGCCTCCGCGACCCCGCCGGAACCCCTTACACCCCCTCGGCCGCCCGGCAGATCGGCAGCGGCAACACGGCCGTCGTCGCGGACGCGCGGCTCTCCACCGTCTTCCAGGGCGACATGCTGCGGGCCCACGACGCCTCGCTCGCCGTACAGCGGTTCCTGGCCCAGAGCCTCCTGATCAACAAGCAGGCCCCGGACGACGAGCGCAGCATCGTCGTGGCCCCGCAGCGGATGCCCACGACCAGCCAGGCACAAGCGATGGCCACCGCGATCGGCGCGCTGTCGGACGGCCGCTGGACGCAGCCCCGCGACCTCGGGGACGCCGCGAAGGCCAAGCCGGACGCGTCCGCGAACCAGCAGGTGCCCGGCCCCGGCTCGTATCCGGGCTCGCTGCGCGCGCAGGAGCTGACCACCGAGGCGTTCCAGGAGATCCAACGGACCCAGAACGCCTTGGACAGCTTCAAGGTGATCCTGACGTCCCAGGACCGAGTGGTCACCCCGTTCGGCAGCGCGATCATGCGGGAGATGTCCACGTCCTGGCGCGGCGACCGCCGTGGTGCCGCGGACTTCCGCAACGCCGTGCAGTCCTATCTGGACCAGCTGACCCGCACGGTCAATCTCATCAGCAAGTCCGACATGACCCTCTCCGGGCGCAGCGCGACGATCCCGGTATCGGTCCACAACGGTCTGCTGCAACGGATCGACGGCCTGAACCTGGTCCTGAAGTCCAGCCAGCCCAATCGCCTCAAGGTCGACGAGTCCCAGGACGTCAAGATCGAGGGCGGGCGCAGCCAGACGGTCAAATTCGAGACCCGCGCGAACGCCAACGGTCCCGTCCAGGTCACCGCCCAGCTCTACACGGACGACGGTGAGCCCTACGGCGCCCCGGTGAAGTTCACTGTGCATGTCACGTCCATCACCCCTATGGTGCTCCTGGTCATCGCCGGTGGTGTGCTCCTTCTGGTTCTCGCCGGGCTCCGTATCTACCTCCAGCGACGCAAGCGGTCCGCCGCTCGCGGTCCCGAGGGCGACGGGCCGGACGGTGACGCGGGAGACACCGGGGACAGCGGGCCGGACGACGGCCGTCCCGAGCAGCCGGGTGACCCGGACCCGGACACCGGATCGCAGAACAGTGACCCATCCGGCTCAGGTGAGAAAGTGGACCGTTGACGTGTAGTGGGGCCGGACGGCCGCGGACGATGAGGTGGGGTAGCGATGAACGCGCCGTACGACGGTGACCGCGGTCAGGGCGCGGACGGTGAGCAGCGGGACCCGTACCCGCCGCGCCAGCCTGCCCCGGGCCGCCAGGGGCGGCCGTACGCCCAGGACCCCTATCTCCAGGACGCGTACTCCTCGAACCCCTACCCGGAGCACGACCCGGCCGCGCAGGACCCGGTGACCGACGCGCTCTACGACAGGGCCACGAACCCCCCGGCGCCCGGTCCCTACCAGCCCACCCAGCCGCTCTACCAGCAGCCGCCCGCGTCCCAGCAGGGCCCCGACCCCCGGCTGTGGGCACCCGCGCCACCGCACCAGCCGGAGGCTCCCGCGCGGCCGTACGGCGACGAGCCCACCACCCAGTTCGCCGGGGTGGGCGGCCTCGTCGGTCAGGCCTCGGACGAGCGCCCCGAGCGCGACGCCTTCGCGCACCTGTACCGCGACCAGCAGCAGCCGTACGAGCCGCCGCGCCCGTCCGGCCAGCAGATCCCGTCCCCCGGGCAGTACCCGGCGCCCCCGCAGCCCCCCACCCCGGACCCCGAGCCGGAACCGGCGGCGCCGCCCGCGGCCAAGCCGAAGGGCGGCGGCAAGGCATCCAGCCTGCTGAAGTCGAGCGCCCTGATGGCGGCGGGCAGCCTGGTCTCCCGGATCCTCGGCTTCGTCCGCAACCTCGTCATGGCGGCCGCGATCGGCGTGGCCACCCTCAGCGACACCTACCAGGTCGCCAACACCCTGCCGACGATGATCTACATCCTCGTCGGCGGCGGCGCGCTGAACGCGGTCTTCATTCCGCAGCTCGTGCGGGCGATGAAGAACGACGAGGACGGCGGCGAGGCCTACGCCAACCGTCTCCTCACCCTGGTCGTGGTCCTCCTGGGCGCCGTGACCACCGTCTGTGTCCTCGGCGCACCGCTCTTCATCCGGATGATGTCGCCGAGCATCGCGTCCCACCCGGACCAGATGGACGTGGCCGTGGCGTTCGCCCGCTACTGCCTGCCGACCATGTTCTTCATGGGCCTGCACGTGGTCCTGGGCCAGATCCTCAACGCGCGCGGACACTTCGGCGCGATGATGTGGACCCCGGTCCTCAACAACATCGTCATCATCGCCACCTTCGGATCCTTCATCTGGGTCTTCGGCACCGCCTCCGCCAGTGGCATGGGTACCGCCTCCATCACCCCCGAGGCCGTCCGGCTGATCGGCATCGGCACGCTGCTGGGCCTCGCCGTCCAGGCCCTGGCGATGATCCCGTACCTGCGTGACGCGGGCTTCCGGATCCGTCCCCGCTTCGACTGGCGCGGCCACGGCCTCGGCAAGGCCGCGGGCCTCGCCAAGTGGACGTTCTTCTTCGTCCTCGCCAACCAGCTCGGCATGGTGGTCGTCACCCAGCTCGCCACCCGCGCCGGTGACATCGCCGACAAGGCCGGCCACCCCGGCACCGGCATCACCGCGTACAACTTCGCCCTGCAGCTCTGGCAGATGCCGCAGGCCATCATCACGGTCTCGGTGATGACCGCGGTCCTGCCCCGTATCTCCCGTGCCGCGCACGACGGGGAGGTCAGCGCCGTCCGCGACGACATCTCCTACGGCCTGCGCACCTCGGCCGTCGCCATCGTGCCCTGCGCGTTCGCGTTCCTCGCGCTCGGCCTCCCCATGGCCACGCTGATGTTCTCCGGCTCCGGATCGGACGGCGCCACCAACATCGGCTACGTGCTGATGGCCTTCGGCCTCGGGCTCATCCCGTACTCGATCCAGTACGTGATCCTGCGCGGCTTCTACGCCTACGAGGACACCCGGACCCCCTTCTACAACACGGTGATCGTCGCCGCCGTCAACGCCGCGGCCTCGACCCTGGCCTACTTCGCACTGCCCGCCCGCTGGGCCGTGGCCGGCATGGCCGCGTCCTACGGGCTGGGGTACGCCATCGGTGTCGGTGTCGCCTGGCGCCGACTGCGTAACCGACTGGGCGGCGACCTGGACGGCTCGCACGTCGTCCGTACCTACGCCCGCCTCATCGGCGCGTGCATCCCCGCTGCCCTGATCGGCGGAGCCATCGCGTACGGAATCGGTCAGGTTCTCGGCAGCGGTGCTCTCGGATCGCTCGCCGCCTTGGCCGGTGGTGGTCTCATCCTGATCATCGTGTTCTACATCGCCGCGAAGCGGATGCGCATCGAGGAGCTGACTGCCATGGTCGGTATGGTCCGTGGACGGCTCGGCCGCTGACGGGAGCACAACCATCGCCCGCCGCCGCGTGTCGTGCATAGCGCCGGACTGTGGGCACAATTGTCGTGGCTGTGGACGGCGTGCAACGGATGGGGAGGCAGGAACGACGGTGGCGGAACGGAGCACGGCTGCCGTCGACGTGGCTGACAACAGCGGTGACAAGCCGCTGACCGCCAAGGCGGACAAGGCCACGACCGACGGGGTGGAGGCCGAGAACAAGGTCGGCACACACAAGGACACCGAGCGCGCGGAGCCCGAAAGCCCCGCGCGCGCCGCACAACCGCCCGAGCTGCACAGCGGTCACAAGCTCGCCAAGCGGTACCGCTTGGAGGAGTGCGTCACCCGTCTGGAGGGATTCAGCAGCTGGCGTGCGGTCGACGAGAAACTGCGCCGCGCCGTCGGCGTCCACCTGCTGCCGGCGGACCACCCGCGAGCCCGCCCGGTGCTCGCCGCGGCCCGCTCGGCCGCACTGCTCGGCGACCCGCGCTTCGTGCAGGTCCTCGACGCCGTCGAGGAGAACGACCTCGTCTACGTCGTCCACGAGTGGCTGCCCGACGCCACCGAACTGACTCCCTTGCTCGCCGCGGGCCCCATGGAGCCGCACGACGCCTACCAGCTCGTGAGCCAGGTGTCCCAGGCCATGGCGGCCGCCCACCGCGAGGGCCTCGCCCATCTGCGGCTTCACCCCGGCTCCGTGCTGCGTACCGAGTCCGGGCAGTACCGGATCCGCGGCCTCGCCGTCATGGCCGCCCTCCGGGGGATCACCTCCGAACACCCCCAGCGCACCGACACCGAGGCCATCGGCGCACTGCTGTACGCCGCCCTCACCCAGCGCTGGCCCTACGAGAGCAACGCCCACGGGCTGTCCGGGCTGCCCAAGGGCGTCGGCCTCATCGCCCCCGACCAGGTCCGCGCCGGCGTCCACCGCGGCCTCTCCGAGCTCGCGATGCGCGCACTCGTCAATGACGGGGCCACCGCGTCACGGCAGGAACAACCGTGCACGACTCCGGAAGAACTGGCCAAGGCGGTGGCCGCGATGCCGCGCATCCGGCCGCCGGAATCGGCCTTCGCCACTCCTCCGGCCTATCAGCGGACGAACTATCAGCGCGGCACGTACGGTCAGCCGCCGCAGCACCCCGGCCGCGCCACCCAGCCCGTGGCCGTCCCCCCGCCCCCGCTCCAGAGCCGCACGGGCAGGGCGCTCAAGTGGAGCGTCTCGGCCCTTCTCATCGCGGCCTTGGGCCTCGGCAGCTGGCAGCTCGCGGACACGCTCCTGAAGGACGGGAGCGAGTCGAAGGACGACCAGCACTCGCAGTCGACCGGTGACGGTATGCCGAAGGGGAAGCCCGGCAAGCCGATCGACATTCAGCGGGCGAAGGACTTCGACCCACGGGGCGATGGACAGGAGAAGCCGCGCGACCTCCCCAAGGCATACGACGGCGACCCGAACACCGCCTGGTCGACCGACGCCTACGTGGGACACTCCAACTTCGGCAACCTCAAGCCCGGCGTCGGCATCATTCTGGACCTGGGCAAGACGCAACAGGTCGGGAATGTGAAGGTGACCTTCGTCGGCGGTGCCACGTCGGTCGAGTTGAGGGCGTCCACCTCATCGGACGACGTCATGCCCGGTTCCCTCGACGACTTCAATGCGGTCACCAAGGGGTCCGGTACGGATGTAAATCTCAAGGGCAAGGGTCTCAAGGCGCGGTACGTTTTGGTCTGGCTGACGAACCTTCCGCAGACCGCTGAGGGCGATTACCGCGGCAAGATCTCGGAAATCAAGGTGACCAGTTAGCCGCCAGGCCCCAGGGGGAGGGACTCGACGTTGGACGACGTCACATGTGGCGGTGCGAGCGACGCCGATCTCCTCACCATGCACGTCAAAGGCGACCCCGACGCCTTCAGCGAGATAGTGCGGCGCCACCGCGACCGGCTCTGGGCGGTGGCGCTGCGTACGCTCGGCGACCGGGAAGAGGCCGCCGACGCCGTCCAGGACGCGCTGGTCTCCGCCTACCGGGCCGCGCACACCTTCCGTGGGCAGTCCGCCGTGACCACCTGGCTTCACCGCATCACCGTCAACGCCTGCCTGGACCGGGCCCGCAAGGCCGCCTCACGACGTACCTCGCCGCTCGCCGAGACCGAGCGGCTCGAGCAACTCCTCGAACCCCATGAGTCCGCGGCCGCCCCGGCGGAGCGTGGCGATCTGCACCGCGAACTGCTCCAGGCCCTGGCCACACTGCCCCCCGAGCAGCGTGCCGCCCTCGTTCTCGTCGATATGCAGGGCTATCCCGTCGCCGAGGCGGCGAAGGTCCTGGACGTCCCCACCGGCACGGTGAAGAGCAGATGCGCCCGGGGACGGGCCCGGTTGTTGCCGATGCTCACCCATCTGCGCCCCGGTGGCAGGGGTAGCCCACCCATCGAGGGGGGAAGGAACCGGTCGCCGGGGACGTCCGTCCCACCACCGGCAGGACAGAACGACGCGGATCCAGTGAAGGACGGAGGTGGGCGAGCGTGACTTCAACGACCGGCACGGATGAGCACCCGGAGGTCGCGGAGATCTCCGCACTCGCCGAGGGTGTCCTCTCCCCCTCACGGACCGCCGATGTGCGGGAGCACTTGGCCGACTGCGAGCTGTGCGACGACGTACGGAACTCTCTGGACGAGATCCGCGGGCTGCTCGGGACACTTCCCGGCCCCCTCCGGATGCCGACGGATGTCGCCGGCCGGATCGACGCGGCACTGGCGGCCGAAGCACTCCTCGCGGCCACCGCGCCTGCGACCACGACCACCGCTCAAGGCGCGGCAGGCGGGGAAGCCGGAGAGAACACAGAGAGCGTGGGAAGCCTCGTTTCACGTGAAACCGTGTTGAGTGGCCCCGTGTCCGTCGGTCCTGGGTCCGTCGGCTCCGTGGCTGTTGGTCCCGGGTCCGTTTCACGTGAAACAGGTGATCGTCCCCCGGCCAGGCCTCGCGCCACCACCGGCCCCGGTCGGCAGACGTCCACGCCCTCCGGGCCGCGCGGCCGTCGGGCCCGCCGCTGGCCGAAGGTGCTGCTCGGCTCCGCCTGTGCGGCGGCCGTCCTTGGCGCGGGCAGCTTCTTCGCGCTGAACGGTGGCAGCGACGGCCAATCAGGCACCCCCCAGGCCGCTCCGTCCTCGACGGCGATCGTTCTCGGCTCCGGTGAACTGAAGACGCGCGTTCACGACCTGCTGGAGAAGCAGAAGGGCGCCGAGAACGCCGAGACGCGGGGGATGAGCGCCCCGAACTCCCCCAACACGAAGCTGTTCGGTTCAGGCACCACTGCCCCGGCCTGTGTGCAGCAGGGCACCAAGCGGTCGGACGCGATCCTGGCCGCGCATCCGGAGCGGTACAAGGGCGAGGAGGCGTACCTCGTCGTCCTCCCGCACCCCGGGAACGAGGCACTCGTCGATGCTTATGTGGTCTCCGCCACCTGCGTCACCGCCTCGCCCTCGTCGCCCGGAAAGGTGCTGGCGGACCAGACCGTGCCGCGTGGTTGAGCCGTCTCTCCACGTGAGCTGTCCCCTGTCGGGAATGCTCGCCCCGTAGGATCCGTTGGGTGGGGTGAACCCCTCAGGACCCCAGACAGCAGTCGGCAGAGACAAGGAAGACACCCGTGAGCGACGTCCGCAACGTGATCATCATCGGTTCCGGGCCTGCGGGCTATACGGCCGCGCTCTACACCGCCCGTGCCTCTCTGAAGCCGCTGGTCTTCGAGGGCGCCGTGACGGCCGGTGGCGCGCTGATGAACACGACCGATGTGGAGAACTTCCCGGGCTTCCGTGACGGCATCATGGGCCCCGACCTGATGGACAACATGCGGGCCCAGGCCGAGCGTTTCGGCGCCGAGCTGATCCCGGACGACGTCATCGCGGTCGACCTCAGCGACGAGATCAAGACGGTCACCGACTCCGCCGGCACCGTCCACCGCGCCAAGGCCGTGATCGTCACCACCGGCTCTCAGCACCGCAAGCTCGGCCTGCCCCGCGAGGACGAGCTCTCCGGCCGCGGTGTCTCCTGGTGCGCCACCTGTGACGGGTTCTTCTTCAAGGACCAGGACATCGCCGTCATCGGCGGCGGCGACACGGCGATGGAGGAGGCCACCTTCCTCTCCCGCTTCGCCAAGTCCGTCACCGTCGTGCACCGCCGTGACACCCTGCGCGCCAGCAAGGCGATGCAGGAGCGTGCTTTCGCGGACCCCAAGATCTCCTTCGTCTGGGACAGCGAGGTCGCTGAGATCCACGGCGAGAACAAGCTCTCCGGGCTGACCCTGCGCAACCTCAAGACCGGTGAGACCTCCGAGCTGCCGGTGACCGGTCTGTTCATCGCGATCGGTCACGACCCGCGCACCGAGCTGTTCAAGGGCCAGCTGGACCTGGACGACGAGGGCTACCTCAAGGTCGCGGCCCCCTCGACGCGCACGAACCTCACCGGCGTTTTCGCCGCGGGCGACGTCGTGGACCACACCTACCGCCAGGCGATCACCGCTGCCGGCACGGGCTGCTCCTCCGCCCTGGACGCCGAGCGCTACCTCGCCTCCCTCTCGGACAGCGACAGCGTCCGGGAGCCCGAGAAGACCGCCTGACCCACTCTCCCCCTCCTCCCCCCGCCCCACGCAGAGAAGATGTAAGGAGACCTCCGTGGCTCTCAAGACCGTTACCGACGCCACCTTCGACGAGGACGTCCTCAAGAGCGACAAGCCCGTCCTCGTGGACTTCTGGGCCGAGTGGTGCGGCCCGTGCCGCCAGATCGCCCCGTCCCTGGAGGCGATTGCCGCCGAGCACGGTGACGACATCGAGATCGTCAAGCTGAACATCGACCAGAACCCGACCACGGCCGCGAAGTACGGCGTCATGTCGATCCCGACGCTCAACGTCTACCAGGGTGGCGAGGTCGTCCAGACGATCGTCGGTGCCAAGCCGAAGGTTGCCCTCCTGCGCGAGCTCGACGCCTTCATCAGCGCCAAGTAAGCAGCCCTGTTTTACGTGACCCGCTGTTTCACGTGAAACGGGCCGCAGCATACCGATGGGCCCGCACCTCCTGTGAGGTGCGGGCCCATCGGCGTCTTCACCGACTCGAGCGATCAGCTCTAGAGCGGCCGCAGCGCGGGTTCCTTCTGCACCGCCCCGAGCAGCCGGTCCAGTGCCAGCTCGACGTCCTCCTTCCAGGAGAGCGCCGTTCGTAGCTCCAGCCGCAGCCGGGGGTAGCGGGGGTGCGGCCGTACCGTCTTGAAGCCCACGGCCAGCAGATGATCGGCGGGCAGCACACACGCCGACTCCGACCAGTGGGCGTCACCGAATGCCTCGATCGCCTTGAAGCCCCGCCTCAGCGCGTCCTTGGCCGCGGTCTGCACCATCACCCGGCCCAGCCCCTGCCCCTGATAGCCCGGCATCAGCCATGCGGTCATCAACTGAACGGCGTCCGCAGCGACCGGGCTCGTGGGGAAGGCGGTCGACCGGGGCACATAGGCCGGCGGTGCGTAGAGGACGAAGCCCACGGCCACATCGTCGACGTACACCACCCGACCGCAGGATCCCCACTCCAGCAGCACGGCGGAGATCCAGGCTTCCTTCTCCAGCTCCGGACGTCCAGCCCTCAGCGCGGCTTCGCCGCTGACAGGGTCCAGCTCCCAGAAGACGCAGGCGCGACAGCGCTTGGGGAGATCCGGGAGATTGTCCAGCGTGAGCGGTACGAGCCGACGCCCCATGGAGCCAGAACCTCACTTCCTTCGCGAGTCATACCCCGGGCTCCGTGCAACGCACCGCGTTCCCTGAGAAAGCTGCCGACGAAGCCGCCGACTGCCCCCAGGCCCAATCCTGTTGCCACCAGTCCGGCCCGGTTCACCTTTCGCATGGCGCCGTCCCTCCGTGAACTGTGTCCAACGTGGATGTGCCATACCTCAACGCATGGTATCCGCGCGGCGATTGACCGGATAGCCGGACATGGCAAAGGGCGGGTCGTGTTCCACGTGAAACACGACCCGCCCCGGAAACGATCGTCGAAGCGACGCCCGCGAAAGCTGCCCTACTCCGCCTCGTCCTCTTCCGCACCCGTGAGCTTCTGCTCCAGGACACGCCCCTCACCGGGGGCCAGCGTGCCAAGGATCCGCTCCAGATCATCCATCGAGGCGAACTCGACGACGATCTTGCCCTTCTTCTGCCCGAGGTCCACCTTCACCCGGGTCTCGAAGCGGTCCGACAGCCGCGAGGCCAGATCGGACAGCGCCGGGGAAACCCGGCCCCCCGCTCGGGGCCCCTTCGCCTTCGTGGAGCTCTTCGATCGAGAGCCCATCAGCGTCACGATCTCCTCGACCGCGCGGACCGACAACCCTTCGGCGACGATCCGGTGGGCGAGCCGGTCCTGCTCCTCCGAGTCATCGACCGAGAGCAGCGCCCGGGCGTGTCCGGCCGACAGCACCCCGGCCGC
Organism: Streptomyces sp. NPDC033229; assembly: GCF_055576875.1. NCBI lineage: Bacteria > Bacillati > Actinomycetota > Actinomycetes > Kitasatosporales > Streptomycetaceae > Streptomyces > Streptomyces sp. NPDC033229. The sequence goes on from NZ_JBVIQR010000026.1 coordinate 57,438, forward strand.
GACCCGACGCTGTACGGCTGGGGACAACCGCAGCAGACGCAGCGTGTTCGAGACCTGCGGACGCGAGCGACCGATCCGGTCCGCCAGCTGGTCATGGGTGCAGTTGAAGTCCTTGAGCAGCTGGTCGTAGGCGGCGGCCTCTTCCAACGGGTTCAGCTGGGCCCGGTGCAAATTCTCCAGGAGTGCGTCGAGCAGCAGCTTCTCGTCATCGGTCGCCCGGATGATGGAGGGGATCTTCTCCAGTCCGGCCTCACGGCACGCACGCCATCTGCGCTCACCCATGATGAGCTCATAGCGCTCCGGGGCCAGCTGCCGTACGACCACGGGCTGGAGAAGCCCGACCTCACGGATCGAGGTGACCAACTCGGCGAGAGCGTCCTCGTCGAAGACCTCCCTGGGCTGCCGAGGGTTCGGCGTGATGAAGTCGAGGGGCAGCTCGGCAAAGTGAGCCCCGGCCGCTTCCTCCATCGTGGGCACCTCGGCTGCCGCAGGAGCCCGATCCTCCGTTTCACGTGAAACGGACGCACCCCTCGGTGACCCACCGGAGACCTCGTCCATCGGAAGCGTGGTCACCTTCGCGGCGGCCACCCCCCGCTCGGCCGTCAGTACCGGCACCGCGGTCGGCGACGTCGCGCCGGGCACCACGGCCGGACCGCCGTTGTCCGATCCCTTCGGCGCCGGCGGAATCAAGGCACCGAGTCCTCTGCCCAGTCCCCTACGTCGCTCACTCACTGAAGCCCCTCCGACATGCTGTGCTGGTCTTGCTGATGTTGGCGGCCCACCAGGTGGGCCCTGCTGCCGTCGTAGTGCACGCCGATCCCCCGCAGCGCGATCTCCCGGGCCGCCTCCAGATAGGACAGCGCACCGCTGGAACCCGGGTCATACGTAAGAACCGTCTGCCCATAGCTGGGCGCCTCGGAGATACGGACCGAGCGCGGGATGCTCGTCCGCAGCACCTCCTTGCCGAAGTGGGTCCGCACCTCGTCGGCCACCTGCGAGGCAAGCCTCGTCCGGCCGTCGTACATGGTCAGCAGGATCGTCGACACATGGAGCTTGGGATTGAGATGCCCCCGCACCAGCTCGACGTTGCGCAGCAGCTGCCCCAGGCCCTCCAGCGCGTAGTACTCGCACTGGATCGGGATCAGCACCTCGGCCCCGGCGACCAGCGCGTTGACCGTCAGCAGACCCAGCGATGGCGGGCAGTCGATAAGGATGTAGTCCAGCGGCTGCTCATAGGCCTTGATCGCCCGGTCCAGCCGGCTCTCCCGGGCGACGAGCGAGACCAGCTCGATCTCGGCACCGGCCAGGTCGATCGTGGCGGGCGCGCAGAACAAGCCCTCCACATCAGCGACCGGTTGCACCACTTCGGAGAGTGCCTTGCTGTCCACGAGGACGTCGTAGATCGAGGGCACATCGGCATGGTGGTCGATCCCCAGCGCCGTGGAGGCATTCCCCTGGGGGTCGAGGTCGACGACCAGCACCCGGTTGCCGTGCAGCGCCAGAGAGGCCGCCAGATTGACGGTGGTGGTGGTCTTGCCCACCCCGCCCTTCTGGTTGGCGACCACCATCACCCGGGTCTGATCCGGCCTGGGCATCGGGGGAGATGGCGTTTCACGTGAAACGACCTCCCCGGCAGCCAGGGGACCGGGGGCAGCCTCTGGCTCGGAGTCGGCGGGACGGGGACCGGGGACCGGGTCGGCCATCGGCCCCGCGATGTTGGCGTCGGACCGCAAGGATTCACTCTCCTCGACATCAGGCTCGCAATGAACAGAGCCTGCCATGCTTTCGGGGTCGTGAACCAGCGAGGCCCGTTCACCTGTGGATGAATCCACGTTACCTGTGGACAAACCCGCGTCGTGGGCCGGACGGCGGTCGCGCGGTGCGGCCGCACGGCCGCGGCCGATGATTCCTTTGAGGAGAGAGCGGCGTTTCACGTGAAACACGATGCACCGCACGAAGCGCCACCCCGCGACGACACTCCGTTATGCGTAGTTTTGGCAGCTTGTATGGAGCATTGCCCGGGTCGCCGCACGGCGATCCGGGCAATCGACAACCCCCAGTGAGGCGGGGCCGGCGTGATCAGCGTCGGCGACGCGTCCGGCTGACCCGCGCCGCCTTGGCACGCTTGGCCGCGAAGCGCACACCGCCCGGGCTCTCCCCGACCTCGACCCGCACCACGGTGGACAACGGATCCACGATGCCCTCACCGACCTGCAGCACCGACGTACGGACGACTCCGAGCTTGCTCAGCGCCGCCCGGGCGCCCTTGAGCTCTTCCTCGGCCGTATCGCCCTTGAGAGCGAGCATCTCGCCGTACGGGCGCAGCAGGGGCACTCCCCAGCCGGCCAGCCGGTCCAGCGGCGCCACGGCACGCGCCGTCACCACATGCACCGGCTGCACCTTGCCGAGCATCTCCTCGGCCCGGCCCCGCACGACCGTGACGTGGTCCAGGCCCAGCAGCTCGACGACCTCCTGGAGGAAGGTCGTCCGGCGGAGCAGCGGCTCCAGAAGCGTGATCTGGAGGTCGGGGCGGACCAGCGCCAGCGGGATGCCCGGCAACCCGGCACCCGAGCCCACGTCGCACACCGACACACCGTCCGGCACGGCCTCGGAGAGCACCGCGCAGTTCAGCAGGTGCCGTTCCCAGAGCCGCGGGACCTCACGGGGGCCGATCAAGCCGCGCTTCACGCCCGCGTCGGCAAGCAGTTCCGCGTAGCGGACGGCCTCCGGGAAGCGGTCGCCGAATACCGCCTGCGCCTCGGGGGGCGCGGGGGGGAGCTCCGCTGCCTCTTCCACGGGGAACCGTCCTTCCGTACGACGTTGTCTAAGGGGCCCCGCACACGGTCGGGAAGCCCCTGTACACCAAAAGCTGCCGCACACCCATGATGGCGGCGCAGCGAAAGTCTCTGAAGATCAGTGTCTGACGAGAAGACCAGAGTCCGACTATCAGCCTGACAAGGATCGGCCCCGCCTGCGAGCAGACGGGGCCGTACACACCTGGAAGTGGGACCTGGTCAGGCCGGGAGTACGACCACTCGGCGCTGGGGCTCCTCGCCCTCGGACTCACTGCGCAGTCCGGCGGCGGCCACGGCGTCGTGGACGACCTTGCGCTCGAAAGGAGTCATCGGGTCGAGCTTCACCGGCTGACCGGTGCTCTTGGCCTCGTCGACGGCCTTGGCGCCCAGCGCGGTGAGCTCCTCGCGCTTACGGGCGCGGAAGCCCCCGATGTCGAGCATGAGGCGGCTGCGGTCACCGGTTTCCCGGTTCACCGCGAGCCGGGTCAGCTCCTGGAGCGCCTCCAGCACCTCACCGTCACGGCCCACCAGCTTCTGGAGGTCACGGCTGGTCGAGTCGCTGATGATCGACACCGAGGCGCGGTCGGCCTCGACGTCCATGTCGATGTCACCGTCGAGGTCGGCGATGTCCAGCAGACCCTCGAGGTAATCCGCCGCGATCTCGCCTTCCTGCTCCAGACGGGACAAGGTGTCGGTGCCCTCAGCGGCGGCCGCACCGGTCTCACGCTGTGTGTCCGTCACAGTGGACTCCTTCATCACTTCTTGGTCGGGTGCTTGGGCCGCTGCGGCCCGCCCTTGCGCTGCCCGGACTTGGCGCTGCGCGAGCCGCCGGCCGGCTTGGGCTTGGTGCCCTCGGGCTGCTTCTTCTCCAGCGAAGTCTTCTCGGCTCCGGTGGACGTCTGCGTACCGGTCTGGCCCGCGAGCTGGCGCTTGGCCTTCGGCTGCCGCTTGGGCTGCTGACGGTTGGCACGCGCGGCCTCGACGGCCTTCTTCGCCTCGATCGCCTCCGGGGCCTCAACGATCTTGCCCTTGGCCCGCAGCCGCTCCTGGCGCTGGGTGAAGGCGATGCTGCCCGGGGTGGGGTTACGGCGGATGACGAACATCTGCTGGCCCAGGGTCCACACGTTGGTGGTCAGCCAGTAGACGAGAACACCTACGGGGAAGTTGATGCCGAAGACGGCGAACATGATCGGGAAGACGTACATCAGCATCTTCTGCTGCTGCATGAACGGCGTCTTGACCGTGAGGTCGACGTTCTTCGTCATCAGCTGGCGCTGGGTGAAGAACTGCGAGGCCGACATCAGCACGATCATGATGACCGTGACCACGCGGACATCGGTGAGGGAGGCGCCGAGGGCCTCGACCTTGCTCGCGCTGTCCATGAACTTCACGGAGAGCGGGGCACCGAAGATGTGCGCGTTACGGGCGCTCTCCAGCAGCGGCGCGTCGATGACACCGACGACCTTGCCCTGCGCGATGTGGTTCAGCACCTGGTACAGCGCGATGAAGAAGGGCGACTGGGCCAGAATCGGGAGGCAGCTCGAGAGCGGGTTGGTGCCCGTCTCCTTGTAGAGCTTCATCATCTCTTCGGACTGGCGCTGCTTGTCGCTCTTGTAGCGCTCCTGGATCGCCTTCATCTTCGGCTGGAGCGCCTGCATGTTCCGCGTCGCCTTGATCTGCTTCACGAAGAGCGGGATCAGGCAGATACGGATCAGTACCACCAGCGAGACGATGGACAGACCCCACGCCCAGCCGCTGTCCTTGTCGAAGACAAGGCTGTACAGCGAGTGGAACTGGACGATGATCCAGGAAACAACGTAATAAAGAGGACCGAGGATCGTGTCCAACATTCAGGCTCCTTGGGCGTTGGGCTGAGTCTCGGGCTGTGCAGCGGGATCCACAGCGGGATGCCCACCCAGGCGGCCCCTCAGCCGCTGATGCCAGACCGGACGCTTCCGGGGAGGGACGTGGTCGACGCCACCGAGCGACCACGGGTTGCAGCGCAGGATGCGCCAGGCCGTCAGCACCGTCCCTTTGATCGCGCCATGCACGTCGATGGCTGTGTAGCCGTAGTGCGAGCACGATGGGTAGTACTTGCAGACCGGGCCCAGCAGCGGGCTGATGGTCCACTGGTAAATCTTGATCAACCAGAGCAGCGGATACTTCACTGTGCGCTCCCTCCCGGTTCTGATCCGGGGCTCCGGGGGTCGCCCCCCGGGGGATTGCTTCGCGGTGCCCCTCCCAGCAGCCGCTGCAGCGCAGTGTCGAGATCACGGGCCAATTGGCTGTGGTCCGCTTCACCCGCACCTGGCAGAGCCCGCACCACCACCAGGCTACCGGCGGGCAAAAGATCCAGCCGGTCACGCATGAGGTGGCGCAGACGCCGCTTGACCAGATTGCGGACGACGGCACCGCCGACGGCCTTGCTCACGACGAAACCCGCACGCGCCTGAGGAGCATTCTCCCCAGGCGGGTGCGGGTCCGTTGTACCGCTACGAAGGTGGACGACGAGGAGCGGGCGCCCGGCCCTGCGTCCTCGGCGAACCGCGGTCGCAAAGTCCTCGCGCCGCCTCAGCCGAGACTCGGAAGGCAGCACGTCATGGACCTTGACGTCAGGCTGATCAGGCCGACAGGCTTGCGCGACCCTTGCCACGGCGAGCCGCGAGGATCGCGCGGCCGGCACGGGTACGCATGCGCAGGCGGAAACCGTGGGTCTTCGCGCGGCGGCGGTTGTTCGGCTGGAAGGTGCGCTTGCTCACTCGGGGGCTCCAGAAATGAATCGTGTGATGGCGGGACACCGCCTGGCTGTCACCGTGCGCCCACGAGAAGCTCGCAATACGCCCAAGTGCACCGCTTCATGACCACGATCCCGATAGGAACGCGGCCCTTGCCCATCGGAGGCAGGCGGCAGCAGCCATCGACAACTCGACCTGGTCACGGTACGCGCGGTTACGCCATCCGGTCAAACCGGCAGCGCACCAGGGATACACCGTAGCCTCCCGCAGGCCGGGAAGGCGCCAGGCAGGCCTCATGCCGCGCGAGGCCCCTCCGCATGGCACATTTGTACACACCCTGTGGACAACGACTTGAACCGTGCGCCTCGCCCTGACTACCGTGACTGAACTCCGAATCCTTCCCGCCCGTCCCGAGAACCACACATTCGTGGGACTCCAGGGGCGCCCCCAGTGACTGAGAGAGCGTGCCCTGTGGCTGACCTGCCTGCCGATCTTGCCGCAGTGTGGCCGCGCGTGCTCGAACAGCTCCTCGGCGAGGGGCGGGGCCAGGGCGGCCAGGGCGGCGTGGAGAGCAAGGACGAGCACTGGATCAAGCGGTGTCAGCCGCTCGCACTGGTGGCCGACACCGCGCTGCTCGCCGTACCCAATGAATTCGCCAAGGGCGTTCTCGAAGGCCGGCTCGCCCCGATCGTCAGCGAGACCCTCAGCCGCGAGTGCGGCCGCCCCATCCGGATCGCGATCACCGTCGACGACTCCGCCGGCGAGCCGGCCCCCCAGGCACCGGGCCCCCAGCAGCACCAGGACCGGCAGGACCGGCAGCAGTCGCGCTACGACGACTCCGCGGACCGCGTCCGCGACGCGTACGACGGACGTGACAGCCGTGACGGCCGGGACAACCGTGACGGACGCGAGTCCTACGAGAACTACGACAACCACGGCGGCTACGACGGCCGGGAGAGCTACGGCCGTCAGTCCCCCGCCGACGAGCTGCCGTCCGTCCGGCCCGCCTACCCGGACTACCAGCAGCAGCGCTCCGACCCGGGCGCCTGGCCGCGTCACTCGGCCCCGCCCGGCCCGCCGGCGCAGGATCGCGGCGACTACGGCTGGCAGCAGCCGCGGCTCGGCGGTTTCCAGGAGGCCGAGCGCGACCCGTACGCCTCGCAGCACGGCCAGCAGCACTCCCCGTCCCCCTACGAGCAGCAGCAGTCGGACTACCGCTCCGCCGCGCCCGAGCGCCCGTACGAGCAGCAGCGCCGTGAGCTGCCCGACAGCCACTCCCGCAGCGGCGGCCAGGGCGGCCCGCCCAAGCCCGGTCCGCTCTCCGCCCAGCCCGCGCCCGCGTCGGGCCCCGGCGAGCCGACCGCGCGGCTGAACCCGAAGTACCTCTTCGACACCTTCGTCATCGGCGCGTCCAACCGCTTCGCGCACGCGGCCGCGGTGGCCGTGGCCGAGGCACCGGCCAAGGCGTACAACCCCCTGTTCATCTACGGGGAGTCCGGGCTGGGCAAGACGCATCTGCTGCACGCCATCGGGCACTACGCGCGCAGCCTCTACCCGGGCACGCGGGTGCGCTACGTGAGCTCCGAGGAGTTCACCAACGAGTTCATCAACTCCATCCGCGACGGCAAGGCGGACGCGTTCCGCAAGCGCTACCGCGACATGGACATCCTGCTGGTCGACGACATCCAGTTCCTCGCGAGCAAGGAGTCGACCCAGGAGGAGTTCTTCCACACGTTCAACACCCTTCACAACGCCAACAAGCAGATCGTGCTGTCCTCGGACCGGCCGCCCAAGCAGTTGGTGACCCTGGAGGACCGGCTCCGCAACCGCTTCGAGTGGGGCCTGATCACGGACGTCCAGCCCCCCGAGCTGGAGACCCGGATCGCGATCCTCCGTAAGAAGGCCGTGCAGGAGCAGCTGAACGCTCCGCCGGAGGTGCTGGAGTTCATCGCCTCCCGGATCTCGCGCAACATCAGGGAGCTGGAGGGGGCGCTGATCCGCGTCACCGCCTTCGCGAGCCTCAATCGGCAGCCCGTCGACCTCGGGCTCACCGAGATCGTCCTCAAGGACCTGATCCCGGGCGGCGAGGACGCCTCGCCGGAGATCACGGCCCCCGCCATCATGGCCGCGACCGCCGATTACTTCGGGCACACGGTCGAGGACCTGTGCGGAGCCTCGCGCAGCCGGGTGCTGGTGACGGCACGGCAGATCGCGATGTACCTCTGCCGGGAGCTGACGGACCTGTCGCTGCCGAAGATCGGCGCGCAGTTCGGCGGCCGTGACCACACGACCGTGATGCACGCGGACCGCAAGATCCGCGCGCTCATGGCGGAGCGGCGCTCGATCTACAACCAGGTCACCGAACTGACCAACCGCATCAAGAACGGCTGACCGCAACCACAGCCGCACGAGGGCCCGCTGACGCGCCCGTAGGCATCTACGGAGGCGTCAACGGGCCCTTCGCGCTGTCGCGCGCGGTCGCCGGGCGGCCGGGAGCGCGTCGGTCCGACGGTGCCCGAAGGTGAAGGTTCTGTGGGGAAGTGCGGTGAGGAGTTCTGTCAGACGCGCTCAGCCGAACGCCGACGCACCCGGAAATCGCCGCCGAAGACGCCGTCAGGGGGGTCCAGAAGCGCCGTTTCGCCGTGCCGGGAGCCCTTCGGAGGCCTTGTGGAAGCCGTCCGGAGGCGGCTCGTGCCCCGCGACCTGTTCGAATACGGACTGTCGGGCGCCGGTTCTCCACAGATTCGCCCCCGACCCGGCGTCCACACCCTGGGGACTCATGAGTTATCCAGATCATGTCCACAGGCAGCCCTGTTGATAGGCCATCAGGGGAGGTCAGAGGGGTGTGGATTTGTGGTCGACGGGCTTCCACAGCCTGTGGACGACGAGAGCGCCCACAGCGGCCCCGGCCGTTGTCCACCGGCCGCCCACAGGAAGATCAATGTTGTACACAGGGTTTCCACACCCCTGTCCACTGTTCGGCAACGAAACGCCCGAGGTCACCGCGCCGAGTGAAAGGCGTCACACCAAGGTGCCGGGTTGGGCTGTGGGGAACCTGGGTAAAACTGGGGACGGCCCTGGGGAGAAGTGGGCCCTGCCTGTGCACCGGGTGTGCAGAACTTTCCGCGGTCCACAGAACACCCTGGTTATCCACCGCCTCCACCCACAGGCCCGGTGGACAAAAAATCCGTGCTGACCTGCGCAAAGGCAGTTTTCCACCGTTTCCACAGGCCCTACTACTACGACCACAGAGATCTAGCGAGGAACTGGTTTCGAAGTGGGTCCTGTGCACAACTCGGCCGCGGACCGTGGCACGGCCCTCGGCTCGACTTGACCCCGAGCCGCACCGACTGTCGGTGGCGTGCGTCAGACTGGGATCCGGCAACTCAGCCGACGAACGACGCCAGCAGGGCGAGCCAGCAACAAGCAGGAGGCGGTTCCGGTGAAGATCCGGGTGGAGCGCGATGTACTCGCGGAGGCAGTGGCCTGGGCGGCCCGCAGCCTCCCGGCCCGTCCGCCGGTGCCCGTCCTCGCGGGCTTGCTGCTGAAGGCGGAGCAGGGCTCGCTGAGCCTCTCCGGCTTCGACTACGAGGTCTCGGCCCGCGTCTCGGTCGAGGCGGATGTGGAGGAGGACGGCACCGTCCTCGTCTCCGGCCGGCTGCTCGCCGACATCTGCCGCGCGCTTCCCAACAGGCCTGTGGAGATCTCCACCGACGGCGTGCGGGTCACCGTCGTCTGCGGCTCCTCGCGATTCACACTCCACACACTGCCTGTGGAGGAATACCCGGCGCTGCCGCAGATGCCGACCGCCACGGGCACCGTCCCGGGTGAGGTCTTCGCCTCCGCCGCCGCCCAGGTCGCCATCGCGGCCGGCCGTGACGACACCCTGCCGGTGCTCACGGGTGTGCGGATCGAGATCGAGGGCGACACCGTCACGCTGGCCTCCACCGACCGCTACCGCTTCGCGGTCCGCGAGTTCATGTGGAAGCCCGAGACCCCGGACATCTCCGCCGTCGCCCTGGTGCCTGCCAAGACGCTGCTCGACACCGCCAAGTCCCTCAGCGGCGGCGACACGGTCTCGATCGCCCTGTCCGGCTCCGGTGCGGGCGAGGGCCTCATCGGCTTCGAGGGTGCCGGTCGCCGTACGACCACGCGCCTGCTCGAGGGTGACCTGCCGAAGTACCGCACGCTCTTCCCGACCGAGTTCAACTCCGTCGCGGTGATCGAGACGGCCCCCTTCGTCGAGGCCGTCAAGCGCGTGGCCCTCGTCGCCGAGCGGAACACCCCGGTGCGGCTCAGCTTCGAGCAGGGCGTGCTGATCCTGGAAGCCGGTTCCAGCGACGACGCACAGGCTGTGGAGCGCGTCGACGCACAGCTCGAGGGCGACGACATCTCGATCGCCTTCAACCCGGGCTTCCTGCTCGAGGGCCTCTCCGCGATCGACTCGCCGGTCGCCCAGCTGTCCTTCACCACCTCCACCAAGCCGGCACTCCTCAGCGGCAAGCCCGCGCTGGACGCCGAGGCGGACGAGGCGTACAAGTACCTGATCATGCCGGTGCGGCTTTCCGGGTGAGCCGGGTGAGCCGGTTGACGGACTCGGCCCGGGTGCCCCTCGGCCGGGAGCGCGAGGGTCGTCCCTCGCGATGGCGCAGTATGCCGGTGCGGCTTTCCGGCTGAGCCCCTTGACGGGCCCGGTCCGGGCCGGTGGTGACGGGTCTGCCGTCGCCACCGGCCCGTTTCATCCGGTGAGCGGCTGAGCCCACAGGTGTGCACGGACCCTCGGGCGTAGGCTCGGGCTCAGGTCAGGTACGAAACGCAACGACTACGGCATAGAGGATCATGATGGAGCTCGGTCTCGTCGGTCTCGGCAAGATGGGCGGCAACATGCGCGAGCGCATTCGCCGCGCAGGCCACACCGTCATCGGATACGACCGCAACGCGGACCTCGCGGATGTCCACAGCCTCAAGGAGCTTGTGGATTCGCTGAAGGGTCCGCGCGTCGTCTGGGTCATGGTTCCGGCCGGTGCCGCGACCCAGTCCACCATCGATGAGCTCGGCGAGCTGCTGTCGCCCGGCGACGTCGTCGTCGACGGCGGCAACTCCCGCTGGACTGACGACGAGAAGCACGCCGAGGAGCTCCGCGCCAAGGGCATCGGCTTCGTGGACTGCGGTGTCTCCGGCGGCGTCTGGGGCCTGGAGAACGGCTACGCCCTGATGTACGGCGGCGACGCCGAGGACGTGGCGAAGGCCCAGCCGATCTTCGACGCGCTCAAGCCGGCGGGCGACCTCGGCGCCGTCCACGCGGGCAAGGTCGGCGCGGGCCACTTCGCCAAGATGGTCCACAACGGCATCGAGTACGCGATGATGCAGGCCTTCGCCGAGGGCTGGGAGCTGCTGGAGGCGGTGGACTCCGTCACCGACGTGCGCGAGGTCTTCCGCAACTGGCAGGAGGGCACGGTCATCCGCTCCTGGCTGCTCGACCTGGCCGTCCGCGCCCTGGACGACGACGAGCACCTGGACCAGCTGCGCGGCTTCGCGCAGGACTCCGGCGAGGGCCGCTGGACGGTGGAGGCCGCGATCGACAACGCGGTGCCGCTGCCGGCGATCACCGCGTCGCTCTTCGCCCGTTTCGCGTCCCGCCAGGACGACTCCCCGCAGATGAAGATGATCGCCGCGCTGCGCAACCAGTTCGGCGGCCACGCGGTCGAGAACAAGAAGTAAGCGGTAGCCGGGGGAGGTCGGCTCGCAACCATGCACGTATCGCATCTGTCGCTGGCCGACTTCCGCTCGTACGCCCGGGTCGAGGTCCCGCTCGACCCGGGCGTCACCGCCTTCGTGGGGCCCAACGGCCAGGGCAAGACGAATCTCGTCGAGGCCGTCGGCTATCTGGCGACCCTCGGCAGCCACCGGGTCTCCTCCGACGCGCCGCTGGTGCGGATGGGGGCCGAGCGGGCCGTCATCCGGGCCGCCGTCACCCAGGGCGAGCGGCAGCAGCTGATCGAGCTGGAGCTGAACCCGGGCAAGGCCAACCGGGCCCGAATCAATCGATCCTCGCAGGTCAGACCGCGTGATGTGCTCGGCATCGTGCGCACGGTGCTGTTCGCGCCCGAGGATCTCGCCCTGGTCAAGGGCGACCCCGGCGAGCGCCGCCGCTTCCTCGACGAGCTGATCACCGCCCGCTCGCCGCGCATGGCGGGTGTGCGCTCCGACTACGAGCGCGTCCTCAAGCAGCGCAACACCCTGCTGAAGTCCGCGGCCATGGCCCGTCGGCACGGCGGCCGCGGGCTGGACCTCTCCACGCTCGACATCTGGGACCAGCACCTCGCCCGGGTCGGCGGGGAACTGCTGGCGCAGCGGCTCGACCTGATCACCACCCTGCGCCCGCTCGCCGACAAGGCGTACGAGCAGCTGGCGCCCGGTGGCGGCCCGGTGGCGTTCGACTACCGCGGCCCGGCCGGCGGCGAGGGCGCGCACACCCGCGAGGAGCTGTACGAGGTGCTGCTCGCCGCGCTCGCCGAGTCCCGCAAGCAGGAGATCGAGCGCGGCGTGACGCTCGTCGGCCCGCACCGCGACGATCTGCTGCTGCGCCTGGGGCAGCTGCCCGCCAAGGGGTACGCAAGCCATGGCGAGTCCTGGTCGTACGCGCTGGCGCTGCGGCTGGCCTCCTACGAGCTGCTGCGCTCCGAGGGCAATGAGCCCATCCTGGTATTGGACGACGTCTTCGCGGAGCTGGACGCCAGACGCCGGGAGCGGCTGGCCGAGCTGGTCGCCCAGGGCGAGCAGGTGCTGGTGACGGCCGCGGTGGACGACGACGTACCGGGTGTCCTGGTGGGCGCGCGGTACGCGGTCTCGGAAGGTTCGGTCGAGCGGGTATGAGCGAGCAGCGGCCCGAGGCGCCGGGGACGGCGGGGGAACCGGGACAGCCGAAGACCCCGGAGCACTCCGGCGTCGATCTGGCGCGGGTGGCGCTCCGCGCCGCCAAGGAGCAGGCCCGGGCCCGGGGCAACGCGGCCCAGCAGAAGAAGCAGGCGCGCCGCGGGGGCCTGCGCTCCGGCGCCCGTGCCGACGGCCGGGACCCGCTGCCGCTGGGCGCCGCCATCAACCGGCTGATCACCGAGCGCGGCTGGGAGACGCCCGCGGCGGTGGGCGGGGTGATGGGCCGGTGGCCGCAGATGGTCGGCCCGGAGGTGGCGCTGCACTGCGAGCCGCAGAAGTACGACGAGGACGCCCGGGTGCTGACCGTGCAGTGCGACTCGACGGCGTGGGCGACGCAGCTGCGGCTGCTGGCCCCGACGCTGGTGGCCCGGCTCAACGCCGATCTGGGGCAGGGCACGGTCAAAATGATCAAGGTGCTGGGGCCGGGTGGCCCCGCTCGCCGGTACGGCCCGCTGCGCGCCCCCGGGAGCACGGGGCCGGGCGACACGTACGGCTGACGGAGCCGCTGCCGGACCCGCTGTATTCAGCCGTAGGCCGCCGCCGCCCGGACGGGTGGGGCGGCGAGCCGTATTGACGTCCGCGTTGACGCTTGAGGCCCCTGATATCGGGCGGGACGAGCGGTGCCCGGGGGATGCCGTCGCCGCCCGCCTGCGGCCGAACCGCCGCACCCCGACCTGAGACTGCGCTCACGGTAGCGGGTGGTTGACACTCGGAAGCGCTGAGTGCCGCTGTGAGCCTCTTGGAGCCCCAGGGCCCATATAGGGAGTCGGCTGATGCCGGTTCAGGGCGGCACGTGCGGACTCAGGCACCGCCAAACCCCCATTCATGTCAGCGCTACCGGTAGACTGGTAGCAATCCCGCCGGCTCGCGGGACATTGCCGACCAACGCAGAACGACGCAGCCTCTCCTGCCTGCCCAGGGTGGGGTCTCCCCGCCGTAGACCGGGGAAGGCCTGTGCTGTGCCAGAAAGGGCGCTTCGTGGCCGATTCCGGCAACCCCAACGAGAACACCACCCCTTCTCAGAACGGGGGCGCCCCAGCGGGCGCCCCCGGCGGTGAGACGGTGTCGTACGACGCCAGCGCGATCACCGTTCTGGAAGGCCTGGACGCGGTCCGCAAGCGGCCCGGTATGTACATCGGCTCGACCGGTGAGCGCGGTCTCCACCACCTCGTCTACGAGGTAGTGGACAACTCCGTCGACGAGGCGCTGGCCGGCCACGCGGACACCATCGACGTGACGATCCTCCCCGACGGCGGCGTGCGCGTCGTCGACAACGGCCGCGGCATCCCGGTCGGCATCGTTCCGTCCGAGGGCAAGCCCGCCGTCGAGGTCGTCCTGACCGTGCTGCACGCGGGCGGCAAGTTCGGCGGCGGCGGCTACGCCGTCTCCGGTGGTCTGCACGGCGTCGGCGTCTCGGTCGTCAACGCCCTGTCGACGCGCGTCGCGGTCGAGGTCAAGACCGACGGCTACCGCTGGACGCAGGACTACAAGCTGGGCGTCCCGACGGCTCCGCTGGCCCAGCACGAGGCGACGGACGAGCACGGCACGTCGGTCACCTTCTGGGCCGACGGCGACATCTTCGAGACCACCGAGTACTCCTTCGAGACGCTTTCGCGGCGCTTCCAGGAGATGGCCTTCCTCAACAAGGGCCTGCGCATCTCGCTGACGGACACCCGCGCCGACCACGTCGACGAAGAGGGCAAGCCGCTGACGGTGGAGTACCACTACGAGGGCGGCATCGTCGACTTCGTGAAGTACCTCAACTCGCGCAAGGGCGAGCTGATCCACCCCACCGTCATCGACATCGAGGCCGAGGACAAGGAGCGCATGCTCTCCCTCGAGATCGCGATGCAGTGGAACAGCCAGTACAGCGAAGGCGTCTACAGCTTCGCGAACACGATCCACACCCACGAGGGCGGCACCCACGAGGAGGGCTTCCGCGCCGCGCTGACCGGTCTGATCAACCGGTACGCCCGCGAGAAGAAGCTGCTCCGCGAGAAGGACGACAACCTCACGGGTGAGGACATCCGCGAGGGTCTGACCGCGATCATCTCGATCAAGCTCGGCGAGCCGCAGTTCGAGGGCCAGACGAAGACGAAGCTCGGCAACACCGAGGCGAAGACCTTCGTCCAGAAGGTCGCCCACGAGCACCTCACGGACTGGCTCGACCGCAACCCCAACGAGGCCGCGGACATCATCCGCAAGTCGATCCAGGCCGCGACCGCCCGTGTGGCGGCCCGCAAGGCCCGTGATCTGACCCGCCGCAAGGGGCTGCTGGAGTCGGCGTCGCTGCCGGGCAAGCTCAGCGACTGCCAGTCCAACGACCCGACCAAGTGCGAGATCTTCATCGTCGAGGGTGACTCCGCCGGCGGCTCGGCCAAGTCCGGCCGCAACCCGCAGTACCAGGCGATCCTCCCGATCCGCGGCAAGATCCTCAACGTCGAGAAGGCGCGGATCGACAAGATCCTGCAGAACACCGAGGTCCAGGCGCTGATCTCCGCCTTCGGCACCGGTGTGCACGAGGACTTCGACATCTCGAAGCTCCGCTATCACAAGATCATCCTGATGGCGGACGCCGACGTCGACGGTCAGCACATCAACACCCTGCTGCTCACCT
Organism: Streptomyces sp. NPDC033229; assembly: GCF_055576875.1. NCBI lineage: Bacteria > Bacillati > Actinomycetota > Actinomycetes > Kitasatosporales > Streptomycetaceae > Streptomyces > Streptomyces sp. NPDC033229. Next base: position 72,521 of record NZ_JBVIQR010000026.1, read on the forward strand.
TCCTCTTCCGCTTTATGCGGCCGCTGGTCGAGGCCGGGCACGTCTATCTCTCGCGCCCCCCGCTGTACAAGATCAAGTGGGGCCGGGACGACTTCGAGTACGCCTACTCCGACCGAGAGCGCGACGCGCTCATCCAGCTCGGCCGGGAGAACGGCAAGCGGATCAAGGACGACTCGGTCCAGCGCTTCAAGGGTCTCGGCGAGATGAACGCCGAGGAGCTGCGCATCACCACGATGGACGTCGACCACCGCGTGCTCGGCCAGGTCACCCTGGACGACGCGGCCCAGGCGGACGACCTGTTCTCGGTGCTCATGGGCGAGGACGTCGAGGCACGGCGCTCCTTCATCCAGCGCAACGCCAAGGACGTCCGCTTCCTCGACATCTGAGCCTGTCGGCCCACGAGAAACAGCCGCAGCGCGAAAGGACTTTGAACAGCAATGGCCGACGAGACTCCCGAGACCCCTGCCTCCCCCGCCCCCGCCCCCGTGATCCCGGAGGTGACGCCCGAGGGCGCGCCCGCTCCCCTGGAGGGCGTGGGGATGCGCGTCGAGCCCGTCGGGCTCGAGACGGAGATGCAGCGCTCGTACCTCGACTACGCGATGAGCGTGATCGTCTCGCGTGCGCTCCCCGATGTGCGGGACGGCCTCAAGCCGGTCCACCGCCGGGTGCTCTACGCGATGTACGACGGCGGCTACCGGCCCGAGAAGGGCTTCTACAAGTGCGCCCGCGTCGTCGGTGACGTCATGGGTACGTACCACCCGCACGGCGACTCCTCGATCTACGACGCCCTCGTGCGCCTCGCCCAGCACTGGTCGATGCGCATGCCGCTGGTGGACTCGAACGGCAACTTCGGTTCTCCGGGCAACGACCCGGCCGCCGCCATGCGGTACACCGAGTGCAAGATGATGCCGCTGTCGATGGAGATGCTCCGGGACATCGACGAGGAGACCGTCGACTTCCAGGACAACTACGACGGCCGCAACCAGGAGCCGACGGTCCTGCCGGCCCGCTTCCCGAACCTGCTGATCAACGGCTCGGCGGGCATCGCGGTCGGCATGGCCACCAACATCCCGCCGCACAACCTGCGCGAGGTGGCCGAGGGCGCCCAGTGGTTCCTGGCGAACCCCGAGGCGAGCTCCGAGGAGCTGCTCGAGGCGCTCATCGAGCGGATCAAGGGCCCCGACTTCCCGACCGGCGCCCTCGTGGTCGGCCGCAAGGGCATCGAGGAGGCCTACCGCACCGGCCGTGGCTCGATCACCATGCGCGCGGTCGTCGCCGTCGAGGAGATCCAGGGCCGCCAGTGCCTGGTCGTCACCGAGCTGCCCTACCAGGTCAACCCGGACAACCTCGCGCAGAAGATCGCCGACCTGGTGAAGGACGGCAAGGTCGGCGGCATCGCCGACGTCCGCGACGAGACCTCCTCCCGTACGGGCCAGCGCCTGGTCGTCGTGCTCAAGCGCGACGCCGTCGCCAAGGTCGTGCTCAACAACCTCTACAAGCACACCGACCTCCAGACGAACTTCGGCGCGAACATGCTGGCGCTCGTCGACGGGGTGCCGCGCACCCTCTCGATCGACGCCTTCATCCGCAACTGGGTCACCCACCAGGTCGAGGTCATCGTCCGGCGCACCCGCTTCCGGCTGCGCAAGGCCGAGGAGCGCGCCCACATCCTGCGCGGTCTGCTCAAGGCGCTCGACGCGATCGACGAGGTCATCGCGCTGATCCGACGCAGCAACACGGTCGAGATCGCGCGTGAGGGCCTGATGGGCCTGCTGGAGATCGACGAGATCCAGGCGAACGCGATCCTGGAGATGCAGCTGCGCCGGCTGGCGGCCCTGGAGCACCAGAAGATCACCGCCGAGCACGACGAGCTCCAGGCGAAGATCAACGAGTACAACGCGATCCTCGCCTCGCCCGAGCGGCAGCGGATGATCATCAGCGAGGAACTCAACGCGATCGTCGAGAAGTTCGGCGACGACCGGCGCTCCAAGCTGATCCCCTTCGACGGCGACATGTCCATCGAGGACCTGATCGCCGAGGAGGACATCGTCGTCACCATCACCAACGGTGGCTACGTCAAGCGCACCAAGACCGAGGACTACCGCTCGCAGAAGCGCGGCGGCAAGGGCGTCCGGGGCACGAAGCTGAAGCAGGACGACATCGTCGACCACTTCTTCGTCTCCACCACGCACCACTGGTTGCTCTTCTTCACCAACAAGGGCCGGGTCTACCGCGCCAAGGCGTACGAGCTGCCGGACGCCGGCCGGGACGCGCGCGGTCAGCACGTGGCGAACCTGCTGGCCTTCCAGCCGGACGAGAAGATCGCCCAGATCCTCGCCGTCCGCGACTACGACGTCGCGCCGTACCTGGTGCTGGCCACCAAGTCCGGTCTGGTGAAGAAGACCCCGCTCAAGGACTATGACTCGCCCCGCTCCGGCGGTGTCATCGCGATCAACCTCCGCGAGACGGACAGCGGTGCCGAGGACGAGCTGATCGGCGCGGAGCTGGTCTCGGCCGAGGACGATCTGCTGCTGGTCAGCAAGAAGGCCCAGTCGATCCGGTTCACCGCCACGGACGAGGCGCTCCGCCCGATGGGCCGTGCCACCTCCGGCGTCAAGGGCATGAGCTTCCGCGAGGGTGACGAGCTGCTCTCGATGAACGTCGTCCGAGCCGGTACTTTCGTCTTCACCGCCACCGACGGTGGATACGCGAAGCGGACGAACGTCGACGAGTACCGCGTTCAGGGTCGAGGTGGCCTCGGTATCAAGGCCGCCAAGATCGTGGAGGATCGTGGCTCGCTGGTCGGTGCCCTGGTGGTCGAGGAGACCGACGAGATCCTGGCCATCACGCTCGGGGGCGGTGTCATCCGCACCCGGGTCAACGAGGTCAGGGAAACGGGCCGTGACACCATGGGCGTCCAGCTGATCAACTTGGGCAAGCGCGATGCCGTCGTGGGTATCGCCAGGAACGCCGAGGCCGGTCGCGAGGCTGAAGAGGTCGAAGAGTTGGCCGACGCAGCCGCAGGCGACGGGCCCGAGGTGGCCGAGGGCACGGAGCCCCCGGCCGAGGACACCGAGGAGTAATTCGTGAGTCGAGCCACGGGCGCCGCGGCAGGCGGTGCGGGTGCCAAGCGGCGCAGTCCCGCCGGACCCGCAACCGATAAAGCCGGCGCCCGTGGCTCCGGCGTTTCCGCGGAAACTTCCGGGGCCAAGGGCGGGGCCGCCCCTGCCAAGGGTGCGGACACCGCCCCCGAGGACGCGAGCACGGCGGCGAAGGACGCGAGCACGGCGGCCAAGAGCGCCGACGCTGCGGCCAAGTCCGCTGATGCCGCGGCCAAGGGTGCCGACGCCGCCCCCAAGAGTGTCGAAACGGCCGCCAAGGGCGGGGAGACACCTGCTGCCAAGGGCGGCACCATCGCCGAGGCCGAGGGGGGCCCTGTGACGGACACCAAGGAGCCGAAGCCCTACCACCCGCCGAAGGCCTACGAGCCTCCGGCGGAGCGTTCCGCTTCTGCTTCCGCTTCTGCCCCGGGCGCCTCCGCGGGCTCCGAAGGGGCCTCGTCGGCTCCCCAGGGCTCCGCTTCCCGGGGGCCTGCCCCCAAGAGCGCCGCCAAGGCCGCCAAGAACCCCGCCAAGGCCGCTGTGAAGGCCGAGCGGCCCGCCGGGCCGCAGCCCGGCGCCTCGGTGCCGCAGCAGCGCTCCGCGCCCCGTCCGGCGCCGCGTACGCGCAAGGCACGGCTGCGGGTGGCCAGGGCCGATCCGTGGTCGGTGATGAAGGTCAGCTTCCTGCTGTCGATCGCGCTGGGCATCTGCACGATCGTCGCGGCCGGGGTGCTGTGGGGCGTCATGGACGCCATGGGCGTCTTCTCGGCTGTCGGCGGCACGATCAGCGACGCCACGGACTCCAGCGAGGGCGGCGGCTTCGACCTCCAGTCCTTCCTGTCGCTGCCGCGCGTCCTGCTCTTCACCTCCGTGATCGCGGTCATCAACGTGGTGCTGGCGACCGCTCTGGCGACGCTGGGCGCCTTTATCTACAACCTCTCCGCCGGCTTCGTCGGCGGCGTGGAGCTGACGCTCGCCGACGACGAATAGCGTCGACCCGGACCTGGGCCCGGCCGATTTTGGGACTGGGCCCAAGGTGCGCTAATCTTTCGGTGCAGCGCGGGGCTATAGCTCAGACGGTTAGAGCGCTTCCCTGATAAGGAAGAGGCCACAGGTTCAAGTCCTGTTAGCCCCACCGGCACGATCGGCCCGGACGGAGAATTCTCCGCCCGGGCCGATCTGTTTTCCCCGAGGGGGAGTTGGGGCCGTCCGGCCGTGGTGCCGGGGATGGTGTTTCAGGTCACAACGGACCCGGCAAGGCTCCGGCACAGGTAACCGATCGGTATCGGCCGGTGTGTATCATCGGCCCCCAGAGGTCCCCTTACGTCAAGGAAAGACGAGGTCGCGCGGTGAAGAAGCTGCTCCTGGTCGCACTGGCCGCCATCGGCGGACTCCTCGTGTACCGCCAGATCCAGGCGGATCGCGCCGAGCAGGATCTGTGGACGGAGGCGACCGACTCCGTGCCCGCAGGTTCGGGTGTGTGAGACAAACGAGTCCTCAACGGGGCCCGGCCGCATCAGCGGCCGGGCCCCGTTGTCTTTCACCGCCTGCCCCGTGACGCGCGTCCGTGTCCGCGTGACGTTCGCGTGGCACGCGAACGTCTTCCCGCGACCTTTCCCGCGACGCGCGTCCGCGCGGCCTTCCCGCGTCGTGCCAGGTATTCGCTAGCGCAAATAAAATGATTGCGAAAGTGAATCAGCTGACGGCGAGCGCCCAGATGCCGACCGCCAGACAGAGCAGCGCGAAGACCACCACCGGGACCGCCACCTTCGGGGGCGGTCCCGCTCGCCTGGGCCGCCCCGGCGGGGGCGCGGGGGCGGCCCAGGCGACCCGGGTGCCGGAAGGCTGGGGAACGGGCCGTGGGATCGGCTGCGGGGCGGTGTAGGGCCTGGTGGGGGGATAGGCGGGCTGAGGGGGCGCCAGGACCGCGGGCCGCGGCTCCGAACGGGGCTGCGGCGGGGATGTCGCACCGGGCTCCGAGCCGGCCTTCGCACCGGATTCCGGATCGGGCTCCGCAGGGGCTTCCCCGTCCGCGTCGGGTGCCGGATCCTCCACCGGGCAGGGCCCGTTCGGGCCGAAGCCCGGCGGCAGCGGGCCGAGCTGGTCGAAGACCTCGATGGGCTCCTCGTCCGGGGCGGGCTCGGGGAGCAGCTCCACGGCGGCCGCGAGGGCCTTCCGGGCCCCCGTGGCCGTACGGAAGCGCGCGTACGGATCGGGTTGCAGCAGATTCGCGACCACCTGCCAGAGCGGCTCCGGCACGTCCTCGGGCGCGTTCGGCGTGCCGTGCTCGGTGAAGCGGCGTACGAGCGCCTCGGCATCGGGTTTGCGGCCGGTGATGAGATACAGGGTCACCAGGCCGACGGCGAAGAGGTCGGCGGGGAAATCCGGTTCCTCGCCCAGCATTTGCTCCGGGGCGAAGTAACCGGGCGTGCCCATCACATAGTTGGTGTCCGTCAGTCGCGGCTCGCCCTTGCGCATGGCGATCCCGAAATCGGAGAGCCGCAAATGCGGACGTCCCGTCCCGGTGGCCTCCAGGAGGATATTGGCCGGTTTGATGTCCCGGTGCACCACGCCCTCCGCGTGCACCGCCGTGAGCCCGGACAGCAATTGGTCGAGCAGTACGCAGACGAACCGCGGCGGCAACGGCCCGTAGTCACCGATGAGATGGGCGAGCGAGCCACCGCTCACCACGTCCATGGTGAACAGCACCTTGTCGTCGTCCGCCGCCCAGCTCATCGGCGCCAGCACATGGGGATGGTCGATCCGCAGCGCCTGCTCCCGGACGAATCTCAGCAGCGTGTGGGCGTCGCTCTGCTGGAGCACCTTCGCCGCCACATACCGCCGTCGGCGCTGGTCCCACGCCCGCCACACGGCCCCCACGCCGCCGCGTCCGATCGGGTCCACCAGCTCGTACCGACCGGCGAAGACCTCACCCATCGCGCCGCTTCGCCCCCGCCCCAGCCCCGCTCGGTCCCACCGCCGGCACGGTCAGCTCTGGTGCGCCTCGTAGTGTGCGACGGCTTCGGCGGTCCGTCCCGCGCCGTAGACGCGGAGGAACTCGGCGAGTTCGGGGTGGGTAGGGGCGAGCGTTCCGGCGGCGTCGATGATGTCCCCGGCGCCGGCCACGGACCGCAGCAGCGACTGGATCTCGCGCACCACCCGGCGGACGGTCGGCGCACCGCTGCTGGCCGTCGTCTGGGTGGAGTTGAGGACCGATCCGCCGGAGGTCTTCTTGACCTCCTCCATGCGTTCCGCGGCCTCGGCGGCGCTCACGCTGCCGTCCGCCACCTGGCTGGAGAGCTCCTGGAGCGCCTGTACCCGTTGGACCACCGCCGGGTTGCCGATCTTCGCCCGCTGACCGCTCATCAGCTGCGAGAGCATGGGCGCGGACAGGCCGAGGACGGAGGCGAGACGGGCCTGGTTCAGGCCGAGATCGTCGATGAGACGGCGGAAGAGCGCCCCCAAAGGCTCCCCGTACCAGCTGCGCTGTAGCTCCCGTGCACGGGCGGTGGCTTCCTGCTGTGCTGCGTCCATCTGCGCTCTCCCCTTCGCTTCGCTGCCGCGAATCTTGCGGTGCATCCTACGGAGAGCGGTAGGCCCCGGCGATACCCGGTCGGGAAAGAGCGCCGGTACCGGGTATCCTGATCGGCGAAGGGGCCTTAGCTCAGTTGGTAGAGCGCCGTCTTTGCATGGCGGATGTCAGGAGTTCGACTCTCCTAGGCTCCACAACCACAAGCCGCGAGGCGGAAGACCATAGAGTCTTCCGCCTCGCGGCTTTTTGTTGACCGCGCGGGCTCAGCCGCCCGTTCGGGCAGGTCAGGCCTGGTCGCCGCGCTCCTCGGACGAGCCGTTGCCCGCTTCGGCCTCGGCCTGCTTGGCCTGCACCTCGGGGTCCAGGACCGCGCCGCTGCCGTCGACGGAGCTCAGCGGGGCACGGTCGGCGACCTCGGTGGGGGCCGGGGGCTCGACCAGCCAGTCGGGGTTGGCCTGCTTGTCCCACCACTTCCATACGGCGAACGCGCCGCCCGCGAGCAGCCCGAGCACCGCGAGTCGCTTGGCCGCCCGGCCCATCCGGCAGCGCCGGTCGCGCCGCCTCACGAGCCGCTCGACCTCGGCCGCCGTCACCTGGCCGCGCAGCGCGGCGAGGGTGGCCGCACCCCGGGAGACGGCCTCTTCCCGGACCGGCTCGGCGGCGGCGCGGGCGCGAACGGCGGCCTGGTCCACCTTCGGCGGGAGGGAGCCACGGGCATGTTCGAGCCGCGGTGCGAGGTGGGCGTGGTACTGCTCACCGGCGCTGATCCTGGCCTGCCGGGCGGCGGCCTCCATCTTCGGCGCGAGCTGGGCACGAGCTTCGTGCGCGAAGTGCACGGCCGCGTCCTTGGCCGTGCCGGCGTAGGGCGCCACCACCTCCGCGGCGTGCCGCACGCTGTCCTTCGCCGTGCTGGTCGCGGCGAGCACGCTGTCCTTGCGGGTCACGAGAACCTCCTCCTCGGTGGCGTACGGTTTTTCGCCTTTCCACCCAGTGGAAAATCATGCCTGGACGTGTGCGGTCCGGCATGTGAGGGCGGGCATTCGGGTCATGGGGGAGCTTCGTTCGACAATGCCACCTTTTACCGCCGCGCGCGGCGGTTTGGTCGCTACTCGTCGCGATCCCGTCCGTGCGAGGATCGGTGGCTGTCAGCGAAGCCTATGGAAGGTAGATCGTGGCCGAGCAGCTCTACGCCACCCTGAAGACCAACAACGGGGACATCGAGGTGAGGCTCCTGCCGAACCACGCCCCGAAGACGGTCAAGAACTTCGTCGAGCTCGCCCAGGGCGAGCGTGAGTGGGTGAACCCGGCGACGGGTCAGAAGACCACGGACAAGCTGTACGACGGCACCGTCTTCCACCGGGTCATCGAGGGCTTCATGATCCAGGGCGGCGACCCGCTCGGCAACGGCACCGGTGGCCCCGGCTACAAGTTCGCCGACGAGTTCCACCCGGACCTGGCCTTCACCAAGCCGTACCTGCTGGCCATGGCCAACGCGGGCCCGGGCACCAACGGCTCGCAGTTCTTCATCACCGTCTCGCCCACCACGTGGCTGACCGGCAAGCACACCATCTTCGGCGAGGTCGTGGGCGACGCCAGCAAGAAGGTCGTGGACGCGATCGCCACCGCCCAGACCAACCCGCGCACCGACCGCCCGGTCAACGACGTCGTCATCGAGTCGGTCGTGATCGAGACCCGATAGGGCCGGCCCGCGAAGATCCGCCGGGACGGGCCCGGGCCCGTCACGACGGTGCGCTCCCGTACGGGAACCCCGTGTCCCGCCCGTCCGTATGACGGGCGGGACCGCGTCTCGCATACCGGTCCGCCGACCGGGGCAAGGGGAGAGCATGAACGACCAGGTTGTCGGTTGTTACCGGCATCCGGACCGGGCGACCGGTATCCGCTGCACCCGCTGTGAGCGGCCGATCTGTCCGGATTGCATGGTCAGCGCCTCGGTGGGGTTCCAGTGCCCGGAGTGCGTGGCCGACGGTTCCGGCACCGGCCACCACCCGGGGGCGACGACGCCGCGCACGATCGCCGGCGGCACCCACGTCGCGGATCCGCGCCTGGTGACCAAGATCCTGCTGGGGATGAACGTCGCCCTGTGGCTTGTGGTGTTGGCCGTCGGGGACCGGGTCGTCGACGACCTGGAGCTCTTCGGCCGGGCGGCGCTCACGCCCTTCACCCCGCTGGAAGGGGTCGCCGAGGGGCAGTGGTACCGCCTGCTGACGGCGACGTTCCTGCACCAGGAACCGATGCACATCGCCTTCAACATGCTCTCGCTGTGGTTCCTCGGTCCGCCGCTGGAGGCCGCGCTCGGCCGGGTCCGCTATCTGGCGCTGTATGTGCTGTCCGGTCTGGGCGGCAGCGCGCTGGCCTATTTCGTCGCCGCGCCGAACCAGCCCTCGCTCGGCGCTTCCGGTGCGATCTTCGGCCTGCTGGGCGCGACGGCCGTGCTGCTGCGGCGGCTGAACTACGACATGCGCCCGGTCGTCGCGCTGCTGGTGCTCAATCTGATCTTCACGTTCACCTGGTCGAACATCTCCTGGGAGGCGCATGTCGGCGGCCTGGTGGTGGGCACGGCGGTGGCCTTCGGCCTGGTGCACGCCCCCCGGGACAAACGGGCGCTGGTGCAGTACGCGACCTGTGGAGCGGCGCTACTGGTGATCGTCGCGGCGGTGGCGGTACGGACGCTCCAGCTCGCGGGCTGAGGGGTGGCCCGCCCCACTGGCGCGGGCCGTGGCCTCACAGATGAGCGACGGTTGTCCACAGCGAGCGCCGGATCTTGTGCACGATGTGGGGAACGCGTGTTCCCGGCTGCTCCGAGCCGTGTTTCCGCTGGAAGACGCCGGTGCGACGCCGATACGCAGTGCTTGCGATCAGTCACACCGGCGTCAACGCCAGGGAAGTTATCCACAGATCTTCTGAGTTTTTCCCCACTGTGGACGAGGGTGTGGATAACTCGCTGGAAGGCTCAGGGGAGGGCTTGCGCGAGGGCGTCCCGAAGGGTCACGCCCCGGGCTCCCCGGAGCGCCGTTCCGGCCGCCGCTTCCCCCTGGCGGAGCCGCGCTGCTTCCTCCGCGCGGAGCCCCGCTACTTCCACTGCGTGGAGACCACGAACCCCGCCGCGATGAAACCGAAGCCCACCACGATGTTCCAGTTGCGCAGCGACTCCACCGGCATATCGCCGCTCGTCACGTAGAAGAGCACGATCCAGGCCAGTCCGATCAGGAACATGGCCAGCATCAGAGGGGCCACCCAGCCGCGTCCGCTGGTGCCCAGCTTCAGATTCTGTGTCTTCACCGGCGGTGGAGTGAAGTCGTCCTTCTTGCGGATCCGTGACTTCGGCACGAGGAACTCTCCTGTCGATGCGCTGCGTAACCGCGCTGGGGATACAAGGCTGGCTGCCGGGGCGGGAGCGACGGGAGCTCTTCGTTCCCCCGGGCGTCCGTTAGCGTAGTGCTTCCGCGGCGTCGGAGAGGATAAGGGTACGTTGAGTAATTCTGCGGACTCCACCAGCACGCCTTCCCGGCGTTTCCGGCCGGTGCGGCTGCTGACCGCCGGAGTCTTCGCGCTCGCCGGTCTTCTCTTCTTCACGAGCTTCAATACGGCCCGCGGCACCGACATCCGCACCGACGACTCGATGTTGCGGCTCTCGGACCTCATCCAGGAACGCAGCCGCAAGAACGCCGACCTCGACGACAGCGCCGCGGGCATGCGTTCCAAGGTCGACGCCCTCGCCCGCCGCGACAACGGCAACACCGCCGCCCAGGACAAGAAACTCAATGCCCTGGAGCGGTCCGCCGGCACCACCGAGCTCAGCGGTACGGGCCTGACGGTGACGCTCACCGACGCGCCGCCCAACGCCACGGCCCGGATCCCCGGCATTCCCCAGCCCCAGCCCAACGACCTGGTGATCCATCAGCAGGACCTGCAGGCCGTCGTCAACGCCCTGTGGCGCGGTGGTGCCAAGGGCATCGAGGTCATGGACCAGCGGCTGATCTCCACCAGCGCGGTCCGCTGCGTCGGCAACACCCTCATCCTCCAGGGCCGCGTCTACTCCCCGCCGTACAAGGTGACGGCCGTCGGCGACCGCGGTCTGCTGCGCAAGGCGCTCGACACCTCCCCCACGATCCAGAACTACCTCCAGTACGTGAACGCCTACGGGCTCGGCTGGAAAGTCGACCAGCGCGACGCGGTGACTCTTCCCGGCTACTCGGGCACAGTGGATCTCCACTACGCGAAGCCCATGGGGTGACCCGGGAGGGGGTCGGCCGGTGAAGTTACGCCTGGTCGTCCGCACGCTCAGCGAGCTCTGCGTCACCGTCGGCACGGTGATCGTCCTGTTCGTCGTCTACGTCCTGTACTGGACCGGTGTCCGAGCCGACCGCGCCATGAACGACGAGATCGGCCGGCTCCAGGACGCGTGGTCCACGGGGCCGGTCGCCGCGCCCGGGGGCCGGTCCGCCGCCGGAGCGTCGCGGCCGACGGCGAAGGCCCACCCGCCCGGCGCGTCCTTCGCCGTCATGTACGTCCCGCGCTTCGGTACCGGCTGGGCCAAGCCCGTCCTGGAGGGCACCGGGCCCGAGCTGCTCAAGAGGGGCCTCGGGCACTACACCGGCACCGCGCGCCTGGGCGCGACGGGCAACTTCGCCGTCGCCGGCCACCGCCGCACCCACGGCGACCCCTTCAAGGACGTCCCCCGGCTGCGGCCCGGCGACGCGGTGGTGCTCAACGACGGGACCACCTGGTTCACCTATCGCGTCGACCGCCCCCCGTACCGCACCCGGCCCGACGACCTCGGCGTCATCGACCCGGTCCCGGCGAAGGCCGGCTACCGCGGACCGGGCCGCTATCTGACCCTCACCACCTGTGAACCCGAGTGGGGGCACAGCCACCGGCTGATCGTCTGGGCGCACTTGGACGCCACCTCGTCCGTGGCCGACGGCAGGCCGACGGCTTTGTCCGGCTGACCACCCACCGGCCGTGCCGCCCTTTAGTCTGGTGCTGCAATCGACCGGTCAACGGCAAGTAGGGACAGCATGTACGTCTGGATCTGGCGTCATCTGCCGGGCAACGCATGGGTGCGGGCGCTGATCTCGCTGCTGCTCGTGCTGGCGATCGTGTACGTCCTCTTCCAGTACGTCTTCCCCTGGGCGGAACCGCTGCTGCCGTTCAACGACGTGACGGTCGACAACGGAATGGCGGTGAACCGATGAGCGCGCGCATCCTCGTCGTGGACAACTACGACAGCTTCGTCTTCAACCTCGTCCAGTACCTCTATCAACTGGGCGCCGAATGCGAGGTGCTGCGCAACGACGAGGTCGAGCTGCGCCACGCGCAGGACGGCTTCGACGGGGTGCTGCTGTCCCCCGGCCCGGGCGCGCCGGAGCAGGCGGGCGTCTGCATCGACATGGTGCGGCACTGCGCGGAGACCGGGGTGCCGGTCTTCGGCGTGTGCCTGGGGATGCAGTCGATGGCGGTCGCGTACGGCGGGGTGGTCGGCCGGGCCCCCGAGCTGCTGCACGGCAAGACCTCCCTGGTGACCCACGAGGGAACGGGCGTCTTCCGGGGATTGCCGACGCCGTTCACCGCCACCCGCTATCACTCCCTCGCGGTCGAGCGGGAGACCTGGCCGGACGAGCTGGAGATCACCGCTTGGACCGAGAGCGGCGTGGCGATGGGGCTCAGACACCGCGAGCTGCCGGTCGAGGGGGTGCAGTTCCACCCCGAGTCGGTGCTCACCGAGTGGGGGCACCGGATGCTCGCCAACTGGCTCGTCGCCTGTGGTGACGCGGGGGCGGTGGACCGCTCGGCGGGGCTCGCCCCGGTGGTGGGCAAGGCCGGGGCGTGACCTCGCTCCGCCCCGAGCGGGACCCGTGGCTGACGCCACAAGACGCCGAGCAAAGCCCGTGGCTGACGCCACAACAGCATCAGGAGCCCTCCTGGTACCCAGCAAGCCCCATGGGCCCAACGGGGCCCGTAGCGGGCACGGAGGGCCCCGCACGGGCGGTGTCCCAGCCGCTGCCCCCCGAGGACCACGCGACGTTGACCCTGCGCCGGGTCCGGGAGCCGACCGCGGGGCCGCCCACCGGGGGGCGCGCGGAGCGGCGCAAAGCCGCCCAGCGGGCGCAGCGGGCGCGCAAGGACAGCGCCGGGGTGATCGTGAGCCGGCTGACGGGCGAGCTGTTCATCACCGTGGGCGCGCTGATGCTGCTGTTCGTCGCCTACCAGCTGTGGTGGACGAACGTGATCGCCCAGCGCCAGGCGGGCGGAGCCGCGAACAACCTCCAGCACGCCTGGGAGGAGAGCGGCGGCGAGGACCGGGCCGCCGGGGCGTTCTCACCCGGCCAGGGCTTCGCGATCATCTACATTCCGAAGCTGGACGTGAAGGCCCCTGTCGCCGAGGGCACCAGCAAACAGAAGGTGCTGGACCGGGGCATGGTCGGGCACTACGCCACGGGTCCGCTCAAGACCGCGATGCCGTGGGACGCGAAGGGCAACTTCTCGCTCGCCGGACACCGCAACACCCACGGCGAGCCGTTCCGCTACGTCAACCGGCTGCGTCCCGGCGACAAGATCGTCGTGGAGACCAGCAGCACCTTCTACACGTATGAGATGACGAGCCGCCTGGAGCAGACGTCGCCGGCGAACGTCGATGTCATCGCCCCCGTGCCGGTGGGATCGGGCTTCACGGGGCCGGGCCGCTACCTCACTCTCACCACCTGCACTCCGGAATTCACCAGTACGTATCGAATGATCGTCTGGGGCAAGATGGTCGACGAGCGGCCCCGGAGCAAGGGAAGGCCGGACGCCCTCGTCGAGTGAGACAGCAGAGCGAAACGGGGTACGACGCGGTGGCACGGATCGACGACGACGGGCCCGGGCGCCCGGCCCGCCCACGGGGGAGGATCGCCGCCGCCGTCAGCCTCTTCGGTGAACTGCTGATCACGGTGGGCGTGCTGATGGCCCTGTTCGTCGTCTACTCCCTGTGGTGGACGAACGTGCTGGCCGACCGCGAGGCGAAGAAGCAGGGCAACCATGTGCGCGAGAACTGGGCCAAGGGCCCCGGCGCCCTGGACACCAAGGACGGCATCGGCTTTCTGCACGTGCCGTCGATGAACAACGGCGAGGTGCTCGTCAAGAGCGGCACCGGCAGCTCCGTCCTCAACGAGGGCGTGGCCGGTTTCTACCGCGCGCCGGTGAAGTCCGCGATGCCGTGGGACGCGAAGGGCAACTTCACGCTGGCCGCCCACCGGGACGGCCACGGCGCGAAGTTCCACAACATCCACAAGGTCGAGGTCGGCGACGCGGTCGTCTTCGAGACCCGCGACACCTGGTACGTCTACAAGGTCTACTCCGAGCTGAAGGAGACCTCGAAGTACAACGTCGAGGTCCTGGACCCGCTGCCGAAGGAGTCCGGCGCGAAGAAGCCCGGCCGCTTCCTCACCCTGACGACCTGCACGCCCGTCTACACCTCCGACTACCGCTACATCGTCTGGGCGGAGCTGGAGCGGACCGAGAAGGTCGACAGCGAGCGCACCCGCCCCAAGGAATTGCGCTAGCGCCCCACCGACAGCGAGAGGCCCGGCACCCCCAAAGGGTGCCGGGCCTCTCGCGTGAGACGGAAACCGTCAGTGCCGCCGGCCGAAGGGGCCGCCGAAGAGGCCGCCTCCGTTGTCACCACCGGTGCTGCCCGGAGTGCCGGTGGTGCCCGGCGTGCCGGTGTCACCGGGGCCGCCGCCGATGGTGGTGAGGTTGACGGGGGTGTCCTTCGGGACCTGTGTGCCGCCCACCGGGTCGGAGATCATCACCATGGCGTTGTCGTCCTGCGGGCCGGTGATGTTGCCGACCTTCAGACCCGCGTCCGTCAGCGTCTTCTTGACGTCCTTGAGCTTCTGTCCGACCACACCGGGCACGCTGATCTTCTGACCCGCCTTGGCGACGAAGAGGGTGACCGTGGAGTTCGGCTGCGCGGTGGTGTTGCCGTCGGGGCTCTGCCGGACGACGTTGCCGGGCGGCTGGTCCGACTCCTCCTCGTCCTTCGCGACCTTGAAGCCGAGGTCGGTGAGCTGCTTCTTCGCGGCGTCGAAGGGCTGGCCGACGACGGACGGGACGGTCTTGGACGCGGGGGTCGAGGCGACCGAGAGGGTGATCTCGGTGCCCTTCTCGGCCTTCGTGCTGCCCTTGGGGTCCTGGTCGATCACGATGCCGGCGGTCCGGTCGGACTCCACCTGCTTCTGCCGGACCGTGAAGCCCTTGGCCTTGAGCTCCGCCTCGGCCTCTTCGAACTTGGATCCGCGGACATCCGGCACGGAGACCTTCTCCGCGCCCTTGGACAGCACGACCTTGACCTCGGAGCCGCGGTCCACCTTGGCGTTGGCCTTGGGGTTCTGGTCGCAGACCTTGCCCTTGGGCTGGTCGCAGAACGTTTCGCCGTCCTGGGTGACCTTGAAGTCGCCGTTCTCGCCCATCTTCTGGGCGGAGGCCAGCGTCTCGCCGGTCAGCGTCGGCACGGTCACCTGGTCGTTGTTGCCACCGCCGCCGAAGAGCGACTTGCCGATGAAGATCGCTCCGACGAGCACCAGGATGCCCGCGACGACCAACAGGATCGTCGACAGGTTGCTCTTCTTGGCACCGCCGCGACGACCGTCGCGGTCGTCGTAGCCGTAACCGCCGTCGTCGTCGCGCACGGGCGGCAGCATGGAGGTCTGCCCGGCCGGGTCCTGCGGGCGCAGCATCGTGGTCGGCTGGTCGTCGCCGTAGCCGCCGGGGGCGCCGTAGCCACCCGCGGCGTGCGAGGCGGTGGCCGCCACGGGCTGGCCGTCGAGGGCCGCCTCGATGTCGGCGCGCATCTCGTCGGCCGACTGGTAGCGGTAGTCAGGGTCCTTGGTCAGCGCCTTGAGGACGATGGCGTCCATCTCGGGCGTGATCTCGGGGTCGTGGGTGCTCGGCGGGTTCGGCTCTTCCCGGACGTGCTGATAGGCGACCGCCACGGGTGAGTCGCCGACGAACGGGGGCCGGACCGTCAGCAGTTCGTAGAGCAGACAGCCGGTGGAGTACAGGTCGGACCGCGCGTCGACCTGCTCGCCCTTGGCCTGCTCGGGGGAGAGGTACTGGGCGGTGCCGATGACGGCCGCGGTCTGCGTCATGGTCATGCCGGAGTCGCCCATCGCCCGGGCGATGCCGAAGTCCATGACCTTGACCTGGCCGGTGCGCGTCAGCATGACGTTCGCCGGCTTGATGTCGCGGTGGACGATGCCGGCCCGGTGGGAGTACTCGAGCGCCTGGAGGACGCCGATGGTCATCTCCAGCGAGCGCTCGGGCAGCAGCTTCCGGCCGGAGTGCAGCAGCTCGCGCAGTGTGGACCCGTCCACGTACTCCATGACGATGTACGGGATCGAGACCCCGTCGACGTAGTCCTCGCCGGTGTCGTAGACGGCGACGATCGACGGGTGGTTGAGCGAGGCGGCCGACTGTGCCTCACGGCGGAACCGGGCCTGGAAGGACGGGTCCCGGGCGAGGTCCACCCGGAGCGTCTTCACGGCGACGGTGCGGCCGAGCCGGGTGTCGTGGGCGAGATAGACCTCGGCCATGCCACCACGGCCGAGCACCGAGCCCAGCTCGTACCGGCCGCCGAGGCGACGCGGCTCTTCCATAGCTCCAGCCCTTCCGTTTTCCTGACCGCACCGGCGTGGGTCCGGCGGTGTGCTGTCCGGGCATACCGTACCCGGAGCACCGTGCGCCTCTTGGGCGCCACCGTCACCTGATATGCGACCGGTACCGTCACGGAGGCCGGACGGCTACGGAGGTGAGCGGTGTCACTTCTCCGTCTTGAGTACCGCCTCCATGACGCCCTTGGCGACCGGCGCGGCGAGCTTGCCGCCCGCGATGTCGTCACGGGTGGTCTCGGAGCCCTCGATGACGACGGCCACGGCGACCGGCGAGCCGTCCTTCCCCTTGGCGTAGGAGATGAACCACGCGTACGGGTTGCCGCTGTTGTCGACGCCGTGCTGGGCGGTACCGGTCTTGCCGCCGACGGTGACGCCGTCGATCTGGGCGTTGGTTCCGGTGCCCTTCTCGACCACGGTCTCCATGATCGACTGGAGCTTCTGCGCGTTCTCGGAGCTGAGCGGCTGGTTCAGCTGCTTCGGCTGGTGCGTCTCGATCACATTGAGGTTCGGGGCGCGCAGCTTGTCGACCATGTACGGCTCCATGAGCTTGCCGTTGTTGGCGACCGCGGCGGCGACCATGGCCATCTGCAGCGGCGTGGCGCGGTTGGAGGCCTGGCCGATGCCCGCCATGGCGTTCTGCGGGCGGTTGTCCTTGGGGTAGACGCTTTCGGCGGCGCGGACGGGCGTGTCGAGCTTCGGGTTGTTGAAGCCGAACTTCTCCGCCTGGTCCATCATCTTCTTGTTGCCGAGGTCGGCGCTGACCTTGCCGAAGACCGTGTTGCAGGAGTACTGGAGGGCGACCCGCAGCGAGGCTTCCTTGCAGGGGATGTTGCCCTCGTTCTGGAGCTGCACCCGGGTGTCCGGCAGCGTCCAGGGCAGCGGCGAGTCGGTCTTGGAGTCGACGTCCTTGTACAGACCGTTCTGCAGCGCGGCCGCGGCCGTGACGACCTTGAAGGTGGAGCCCGGCGGGTAGGTCTGCTTGAGCGCCCGGTTCAGCATCGGCTGGTTCTTGTCGCTCGTCAGCTCCTTCCACGCCTTCTCGTCGTCGCTGCCCGCGATGCGCGAGGGGTCGTACGAGGGCGTGGAAGCGAGGGCGAGGATCTTGCCGGTGCGCGGGTCGAGCGCGGCGACGGCACCACGCTTGTCGCCCAGGCCCTTGAAGGCGGCCTCCTGGGCCTTGGCGTTCAGGGTGGTGATCACGTCACCGCCCTTCTTGCCCTTGCCGGTGATCATGTCGACCGTGCGGTTGAAGAACAGCCGGTCGTCGTCGCCGGTCAGCACCGGGTCGTCGAGCTTCTCCAGTTGGTTCGCGCCGTAGACCTGCGAGGCGTAGCCCGTGACCGGCGCCCACATCTCGCCGTTCTTGTACGTGCGCTTGTACTTGAAGTCGGTGTTGTCGGTCTCCTTGGACCCGGTGACCGTCTGGCCGTCGACGATGATGTTGCCGCGCGGCTGGCTGTAGCGGGCGATCAGGACCCGGCGGTTGTTCTCGTGGGTCTTGAGCTCCTCGGCCTGGACGAACTGGATCCAGTTGTCGCGCATCATCAGGGCGAGCACGAGAAGGCCACAGAAGATCGCGATCCGGCGCACGGGCTTGTTCACGGGCGGACCACCTGGGTCATCTCGGCGTCGGGGGACGGTGCGGGCGCCGGGGCCGGGCGGCGCGCGGTGTCGCTGATCTTGACGAGGATGGCGACGAGGGCCCAGTTGGCGAGGACGGACGAACCACCCTGCGCCATGAACGGCATGGTCATACCGGTCAGCGGGATCAGGCCCATGACGCCGCCGGCGACGACGAAGACCTGGATGCCGAAGGCGGCGGACAGACCGCAGGCCAGCAGCTTGCCGAACGGGTCACGAGCGGCGAGGGCGGTGCGCAGACCGCGCTCCACGATCAGCCCGTAGATCAGCAGTATGGCCATGACGCCCGCCAGACCCAGCTCCTCGCCGACGGTGGCGAGGATGAAGTCGGAGTTGGCGGCGAAGCCGATGAGGTCGGAGTGGCCCTGGCCCCAGCCGGTGCCGAAGACGCCACCGGAGCCGAAGGCCATCAGCGCCTGGGCGATCTGGTCGGAGGAGCCGTCCTTGAACGCGTCGAACGGGTGCAGCCAGGCGTCGACGCGCTGCTGGACGTGCGGCTCGAAGGTGTTCACGAAGACCGCGCCGCCGGCCGACATCAGCAGACCGAAGACGATCCAGCTGGTGCGCTCGGTCGCGACGTAGAGCATCACGACGAACATGCCGAAGAACAGCAGCGAGGTGCCGAGGTCGGTCTCGAAGACGAGGATCAGGATGCTGACCGCCCAGACGACCAGGATGGGACCGAGGTCCCGGCCGCGCGGCAGATAGAGCCCCATGAAGCGACGACTGGCCAGGGCCAGGGCGTCACGTTTCACCATGAGATAGCCGGCGAAGAAGATCGCCAAGATGATTTTCGCGAACTCACCCGGCTGCAGCGAGCCCAGACCCGGGATCGTGATCCAGATGCGCGCACCGAACTTCGCGGGGAAGAACATCGGCGCGACGAGCAGGATCAGCGCCACGACCATGGAGATGTAGGTGTAGCGCTGCAGGATGCGGTGGTCCTTGAGGAAGATCAGGACTGCCACGAAGAGAGCGATGCCGAGGGCCGAGAACAGCAGCTGGTTGGGCGCGCTGGGGTGGAAGAACTTCTTCGCCATCAGCCGCGGCGCCTGGTCGAGCCGCCAGATGATGACCAGCCCGATCCCGTTGAGGAGGGTGGCCAGCGGCAGCAGCAGCGGATCGGCGTAGCGGGCGAACTTCCGCACCACCACATGGCCGACACCGGCCAGCAGACCGAGACCGAGGCCGTAGCCGAGCATGCCGGAGGGCATCTCGCCGTCGAGGGCGAGACCGACGTTGGCGTACGCGAAGCACGGGATGAGCACCGAGAAGGCGAGCAGCGCCAGCTCGGTGTTGCGCCGACTCGGCGGGCCCGCGGTGCTGATCGTCGTCGTGTTGGTGGTGCTCGACGACATGGATGGCATGGATGGCATTGATGGCATGGCTTTGATGGCCCCCTACGGCTTTACTGCTGAGCGCTGCTGCACTGCGGGACCAACTTCTGCTCTTCCTCGCTGAGGGTGGGACCCGGGGACGGGACGGGGGTGGCCTGGACGTTCGTCCGCTCCCCCGGCTTCGGGGCCTTGGGGTCCTTCGGGTCGTCCTGGGCGGCACCGGGCGCGTTGCCCGTCTTGTCGCCGTTCTGCTTCTCGGTCTCCCGCTGCTGCTGCTCGGCCTTGCGCCGCTCGTCCGCCTTCTTGCAGGCGCCGGCGAGCGTGCCGAGATCCTTGACCTTCTGCCGGGCCTGGTCGAGGCTGCCGACCGCGATCGTGTCCTCGACACGGGTGCGCTGGTCCACGGGGAGGTACTTGAGTTCGATCTCGCGGTGGTCCTCGTAGACCTTGCTGAGGCCCACCCACGCCAGATCCTGGTTGATGCCCTGGTAGACGGCCACGTGGTCGTTGTCCTTGGCGCCCACGTAGTACTGCGTCTGGGTCCACTCGTAGCCGGCGTAGAGACCGCCGCCGACGATGCCGAGCACCACGGCGATGATGAGCGACCGCTTGAGCCACTTGCCACCGCGGGGCGGCTTGACGAAGTCCTCGTCGGAGAACGAGCCGAAGGCACCGTCCGGCGTGCCGCCTATGGCCGGCTCACCGCTGCCGGGAGGGCCGAAGCCGCCCGCGGCCGCCCCGGGGCCCTGCGGCGGCACGGGCCGGTTGGCGCGGCCCAGCTCCGCGGCACGGCCGGCCGGGGTCTGCATGGCGCCGTCGTCACCCAGCTGGAGCTGGTTCTCGGCGACCGCGCCCACGATCACCGGGGTGTCGTTGAGCTGCGCCGTGAGGGTGTCGCCACCGTCGATCTCCAGCACGTCCGCGACGATGCAGGTGATGTTGTCGGGGCCGCCGCCGCGCAGGGCGAGCTGGATCAGGTCCTGGATGGTCTCGTGCGGGCCCTGGTAGCTGGCGAGCGTCTCCTCCATCGTCTGGTGGCTGACGACGCCGGAGAGCCCGTCGGAGCAGATCAGGTAGCGGTCGCCCGCCCGGACCTCACGGATCGACAGATCGGGCTCCACGTGGTCACCGCTGCCCAGCGCGCGCATCAGCAGGGAGCGCTGCGGGTGGGTGGTGGCCTCTTCCTCGGTGATCCGGCCCTCGTCGACGAGCCGCTGCACCCAGGTGTGGTCCTGCGTGATCTGGGTGAGCACGCCGTCGCGCAGCAGGTACGCGCGCGAGTCGCCGACGTGCACGAGGCCGAGCCGCTGACCGGTCCACAGCAGCGCGGTCAGGGTGGTGCCCATGCCCTCGAGCTGCGGGTCCTCCTCGACCATGGCGCGCAGCTGGTCGTTCGCGCGCTGCACGGCGGTGCCGAGGGAGGTCAGGATGTCCGAGCCGGGGACGTCGTCGTCCAGCGACACGAGGGTGGAGATCACCTCGGAGCTGGCGACCTCGCCCGCGGCCTGGCCGCCCATGCCGTCGGCGATGGCGAGCAGCCGGGGGCCGGCGTAACCGGAGTCCTCGTTGCCCTCCCGGATCATCCCCTTGTGAGATCCGGCGGCGAAGCGCAGTGACAGACTCATGCGCACCTCGCCCGACGGCTCCGGGTACATCCGCACGGTGCCCACCCTCCGGTCGTCATGGTCCTACTACTTCCGCAGCTCGATGACGGTCTTGCCGATGCGGATCGGCGCGCCGAGCGGGATCGGGGTCGGGGTGGTCAGCCGGGTCCGGTCGAGATAGGTGCCGTTGGTGGACCCCAGGTCCTCGACGATCCACTGGCCGTCGCGGTCGGGGTAGATCCTGGCATGCCGGCTGGAGGCGTAGTCGTCGTCCAGCACGATCGTCGAGTCATGGGCGCGGCCCAGGGAGATGGTCTGGCCCTGGAGGGCGACCGTGGTCCCGGTGAGGGTGCCCTCGGAGACCACCAGCTTGGTGGGGGCGCCGCGTCGGCCGCGCTCCGCACGTCGGCCGCCGGACTGTTGCTGCTGTCGCTGCTGCGGCGGCGCGGTCTGCTGCGCACGCTGCGGCTGGCGGTCCTGGCCACCGCGGCGTGAGCCGCGCTGCGTGACACGCGTGCCGAACAGGTCGCTGCGAATGACCTGGACGGCCACGATGACGAACAGCCACAGTACGGCGAGGAAACCCAACCGCATGACCGTGAGGGTCAGCTCTGACATTGCCCCCGCTTCACCCTTCGGCTTGCCGATAAACGATGGTGGTGCTGCCCACGACGACGCGTGAGCCGTCGCGGAGCGTAGCGCGCGTGGTGTGCTGCCCGTCCACCACGATGCCGTTTGTCGAACCCAGGTCCTGGATGGTCGCGGGGGTTCCGACCCGGATTTCGCAGTGCCGGCGGGATACGCCGGGGTCGTCGATCCGTACGTCCGCTTCGGTGCTGCGGCCCAGTACGAGGGTGGGTCGGGAAATCTGGTGACGTGTGCCGTTGATCTCGATCCAACGGCGGGTCTGGGTGCCGGGGACGGCGCCCGGCCCGGGGCCGCCCGCACGGGGTGCGGGGCGGCCGGGAGCGCCGGGCGGCGGGGACGCGGGCATCGGCGGCGGACCGGCCGGCTGCGCCGGATAGCCCGCGCCGTGCGTGACCTGGCCACCGGCCGCGCCGCGGGGTGCGGCGGGCTGCTGTCCCTGCTGGTCCTGCGATTCGCTGGAGGCGAGGGTGCGGCTGCGCACCCGGTACAGCCCGGTGTCGAGGTCGTCGGCCTTCTCCAGATGGACCTTGATGGTCCCCATGAAGGTGTACCGCTGCTGCTTGGCGTAGTCGCGGACCATGCCGGAGAGCTCGTCCCCGAGCTGCCCGGAGTACGGGCTGAGCCGCTCGAAGTCCGGGGCGCTCAGCTCGACGATGAAGTCGTTCGGGACAACGGTCCGGTCGCGGTTCCAGATGGTGGCGTTGTTGTCGCACTCGCGCTGGAGTGCGCCCGCGATCTCGACAGGCTGCACCTCGGACTTGAACACCTTGGCGAAGGTGCCGTTCACGAGACCCTCGAGTCGCTGCTCGAAGCGCTTCAGTACTCCCACGGGGCACCTCCTTCCCTCAGTGACGTTCCTGATGCTCAGTGTCGTTCCTGATACTGCTTACTGATCGTATCCACGCGTCGGGAAAACGGCTGGTTCCCCTTCGGCGCCAGGAGTGACGAGTGTCGCCTTCACCGCAGCCCACCGCGCGCTCCACTAGGGATCGTAGAGGCGGCCGTGAGTCAGTGTCCCGCAACCGGTGCGGTCCCCGCCGGACCGACGGACCGGGCGGCAGGGAAGTGGTGTGAAGGCACCCTCCACAGCGTGCTAATGTTCTGCATGTCGAAAGGCGAACGCACAAGACCCGGGCGGACAGTCCGAAGAAAGTGTGAGAGTCCCAGACAGCACCCATGCGCGGGTGGCGGAATAGGCAGACGCGCTGGATTCAGGTTCCAGTGCCCGAAAGGGCGTGGGGGTTCAACTCCCCCCTCGCGCACAGAGCGGGAACGGGTCTCTCCCGGTGATGAGAATCACCGGGAGGGGCCCGTTTCTCGTTGTCCGGAAGCGTGTTCTGAAGCACGGTCCGGCGACGTGACATGCGGCACCACGACGGATGCGCCGCGGATGCGACACGGGTACGACATCGGGCCCGGCGCGAGGCGTCCGGGCCCGAAGATCACGCGAAGTGCGCCGCGGGTGCGCGGTCAGCCGGCGAGGCGGGCGACCAGGGCCTTGGCCTTGGCGGCGGCTTCCTCGTTGGCCTTGGCCCGGGAGGCCTCGGACTTGCCGACCAGCTCGGCCATGGCGGGCACGGTGGCGGCCAGGGTCAGCTCGGGGACGATGAAGTCGACCTCCAGACCGAGCATGCCGGTCAGCACCTTCTCCAGGTAGTTCGTTACGAACTCGAAGGACTCACGCGGCGTGCCCGGCGCGTACGAGCCGCCACGGCTGGCGACGACGGTGACCGGGGTACCGGCGGCGGAGGGCTTCTCGCCGGCCGTGCGACCCATGATGATCACCTGGTCCAGCCACGCCTTGAGGCTGGAGGGGATCGTGAAGTTGTACATCGGGGTGCCGATCAGCACCGCGTCCGCCCGCTCCAGCTCCTCCGCCAGCTCGACGCGCAGGTCGTAGGCGGCGCGCTGCTCGGCGGTGAACTCGGCCGGGTCGACGGAGCCCACGCTGAGCGCGGCGGCGGTTATGTGCGGCAGCGGGTTCGCGGCGAGGTCGCGGTAGACGACCGTGCCCTCGGGGTGCTGCTCCTCCCAGGCCTTGCGGAAGACGGCGGTGACGTCACGGGAGGCGGAGCCCTGGGGGAGGGCGGACGAGTCGATGTGCAGCAGCGTGGCCATGAGGTCTCCAAACAACGGGCTGTGTCGCCGCGGTGGCTTACGGCGAACGGAGGTGTAGCTCCGTATGCAACTAGTATTACCACAGCTACTTACTTTTCCGCAGCACCTAAGAGGAACGCAGTATCCTGGATCCATGGCGGACCACAGCGAGCAGGCGTGCAAGAAGGCGGACGAGGGCATGACGCGCGTCTTCGAGCTGTTCGGCAAGCGCTGGACGGGGTTGATCGTGGCCACCCTGCTGCCGGGGCGGGCGCACTTCGCCGACCTGCGACGGGCCATTCCGGGGATCAGTGAACGGATGCTCTCCGACCGCCTCACAGAGCTGGCCGCGGCGGGTCTGCTCGTACGGGAAGTGGAATCTGGACCTCCGCTTCGTGTCTCCTACCGGCTGACCGAGGCGGGGCAGGCGATGGAGCCCGCGCTCAAGGAGCTGGGGCGGTGGGCGCAGCGCTATCTCGGGGACAGTGCGCAGTGCCCGCGTGAGTTCGGCTGACCTCCCGCACACCGCCGATGGGTGTCCTGTGGGCAAACGCCGGGGTGCCGACCGCCGTCGGTACCGCGCGCTACGGTCAGGGCAGTTGACGCTTTGCCGCATGGGTGGAGGGGGAGGTGGCGCGCGATGACGCGACTGCCGCACGTGCCGGGTTTCGCGGGATCGGCGACGGGTGGGGCGGGGGGCTCGGGAGGTTCGGGAGCCGGTGAGGGGTCCGCCTCCGGACCTTCGCCCAAGGCCGTCGGGAAGGCCCTGCGGGCGCGGGTGCCGCGCTCCGCGCACGCGGAGTGGGAAGCCGGTGCGGGGCGGCCCGGCGCGGTGGAGACGGTCGAGGCGGCCAACGCGGGACGGCTGCCCGAGCTGACGCCGATCCGCGTCGGCCGGATGGCGGCCTCCCCCTTCGCCTTCCTGCGCGGCTCGGCCGGACTCATGGGTTACGACCTGGTGGGCACCGCCGTGACGGGAGTGGGCGCGCAGATCTGCGGCGACGCGCACGCCGCGAACTTCGGTCTCTACGGCGACGCCCGCGGCGGTCTCGTCATCGACATGAACGACTTCGACGAGACCCTTCACGCGCCCTGGGAGTGGGACGTGAAGCGGCTCGCCGCCTCGCTGGTGCTGGCGGGCCGGGAGGCGGGTGCGGACGAGGACACCTGCCAGGAGGCGGCCCGGGACGCGGTGGGCGCCTACCGCCGCACGATGCGGCTACTGGCCAGGATGCCGGCGATAGAGGCATGGAACGCGATCGCCGACGAACGGCTCGTCTCGCACGCGGACGCCAAGGACCTGCTGGGCACGCTGGAGCGGGTGGCGGAGAAGGCCCGGCGGAACACGAGCGCGCGGTTCGCGGCGAAGGCGACCGAGCGGACCGAGGACGGCGGTCTGCGCTTCGTGGACGCCCCTCCGGTGCTGCGGCGGGTGCCGCACGACGAGGCGGCGTCGGTCGCGCTGGCCCTCGGCGCGTATCTCGGGACGCTCCCGGAGGACATGGTCCCGCTGCTCGCGCGCTACGAGGTGCAGGACGTGGCGTTCCGGGTGGTGGGCACGGGGAGCGTGGGGCTGCGCTCGTATGTGGTGCTGCTGCTCGACCACCGGGGCGAGCCGCTGGTGCTCCAGGTGAAGGAGGCCCGCCCCTCGGCGCTGCTGCCCCACGCGGCGAAGGCGGGCTTCGCGGTGCCGGAGACCCGCCACGAGGGGCAGCGCGTGGTCCTGGGGCAGAGGCGGATGCAGGTCGTCAGTGACGTGCTGCTCGGCTGGGCGACGGTCGACGGGCGGCCGTACCAGGTGCGGCAGTTCCGCAACCGCAAGGGGAGCGTCGACCCCGCGGCGCTGGCCCCCGCCGAACTGGACGACTACGGGCGGATGACGGGCGCGCTGCTCGCGCGGGCGCACGCGCACAGCGCCGATCCGCGGCTGATCGCCGGGTACTGCGGCAAGGGGGACGAGCTGGACGACGCGGTCGCGCGGTTCGCGGTGGCGTACGCGGACCGCACGGAGGCCGACCACGCGGAGCTGGTGGCGGCGGTGCGGGGCGGCCGGGTGGCGGCGGACACGGGGGTGTAGCCGGCCGGGATCGGAGGCATGGACGGGGCGGGGATGGGGGCTCGGGGTACGTGGGGGCCCGCGGGGCGGGCGGGAACTCGTAGGCTGGGCGGGTGACGAATCCGGAAGCCGAGCAGAGTCAGAACCCCGAGCAGCCGGACACGCGGCGCCTGGAACAGGCCGTGCGGACGGCCGAGCAGGCGCTGATCGAATTCGAGATCGCGGTGGAGACCTTCCGGGTGGAGGTGGAGAACTTCTCCCGGCTGCACCACCAGCGGCTCGGCCCGATGTACGCGCGGCTCGACGAGCTGGACGCCCGGATCGCGGAGGCCGTCGCGGCCCGGACCGGCGACGCCGAGGACCTGCGGCGGGCCCGGGAGGCGCGCGCGCTGGTGCAGCCGATGCCCGGTGTGGAGGAGCTCTTCGGCGGCTGGCTGGACTCCGAGGGGCTCTCCCCCGAGGCATCGGCGATGCTCACGGAGAAGCCCGTGCAGCCCCCGAAGCGGGTGCGCCCGAGCGACGAGGCGCGGCGCGCCTTCCGCGAGCTGGTCCGCAAGGCGCACCCCGACCTGGCGCGGGACGAGACGGACCGGCAGCGGCGCGAGGAGTTCATCGTGCGGGTCAACGCCGCGTACGCCGATGGCAACACCGCGCTGCTGACCGAGCTGGCGGCGGAGTGGGCCGCCGGGCCGGTGCCCGAGGAGCCGCTGCCGAGCCCGAGCGAGGAGCTGTACGCACGGCTGGAGTGGCTGGCCCGGCGCAAGGAGCTGCTGTCGGCGGTGGCCGGTGAACTGGAGTCCTCCGCGATCGGCGCGATGATCAAGATGGCGCCGGACGACCCGGACGGGCTGCTGGAGGAGATCGCCGAACAGCTGCTCGCCCAGGTCGCCGAGCGGGAGGCATACCTGGCCACGCTGGTCGGGTAGCGTCGGGGACATGCATTTCGGTTCTGGGGTACCCACGGTCGGTGTCGACGCGCTCTCGTCCGACGATTTCCTGCTGGACGTCCGCGAGCACGACGAGTGGGCGGCCGGGCACGCGGAAGGCGCGCTGCACATCCCGATGAGCGACTTCGTCGCCCGGTTCGGCGAGCTGACGGAGAAGGCCCCCGACGGCGGCCGGATCAACGTCATCTGCCGCTCCGGCGGGCGCTCCGCGCAGGTCACCACCTATCT
This sequence comes from Streptomyces sp. NPDC033229, assembly GCF_055576875.1. NCBI lineage: Bacteria > Bacillati > Actinomycetota > Actinomycetes > Kitasatosporales > Streptomycetaceae > Streptomyces > Streptomyces sp. NPDC033229. Next base: position 99,383 of record NZ_JBVIQR010000026.1, read on the forward strand.
CGTCCAGCAGGGTCTGGACGCGGTGAACGTCGACGGCGGCATGCAGGTCTGGGAGGCTGCCGGCCGCCCGGTCGTGGACGGAAACGGCGCTCCCGGCACGGTCATCTAGCCGGTCGAGGGTCGGGGCGGGACGCGCGTCCGGTCGGAGCGCGTATCCGGTCGGAGCGCCTATTCGGTTGGAGCGCGTATCCGGTTGGAGCGCGTATCCGGTCGGAGCGCGCTTCGGGCCGGTTCATGGCGGCCGACTGCGGTGCCGGTGGGTGGCCGTCCTCACCCGAGGGGGTGGGCGGCCAACAGGTCGCCCAGCGCCTCTTCATGAGCGGCGGCGGGGCCCAGGGAGAGCTCCAGCTGCTTGGCCCAGGCATGGTAGCGGTGCAGGGGGTAGTCGGTGTCCGCGCCCAGGCCCCCGTGCAGATGCTGCGCGGTCTGCACGACGCGGCGGACCCCCTCCGAGGCCCAGACCTTCGCGACGGCGATGTCCGCCGCGGCCGGGAGTGCCGCGTCCGCCCCCGACTCGATGCGCCAGGCCGCCTGCCACAGGGTGGCCTCCATCGCGCGCAGATCGATATAGCGGTCGGCGGCCTGGACGGCGACCGCCTGGAACGTGGCGATGGGGTGGCCGAACTGCACCCGCTTCCCCGCGTACTCACTCGTCATGCGGGCCACCGCCTCCCCGAGGCCGAGCGCGAGGGCACAGGTGCCGGCGGTGAGCAGCCCGCGCAGCCACTCCCACGCGCCCTCGGCCGTGATGACCTCGTCGTCCTCGACCCGCACACCGTTGAGACGCACCTCCGCGTACCGCTCGCCGTTGGTGGAGACCTGATCGGCGAGCGTCACACCGGGCCGGTCCCGGGGGACGAGCGCGAGGACGGTGTGGCCCTCGCCGGTGTGGGCGGGGATCAGGATCCGGTCGGCGCCCGGTGCCCAGGGCACGGCCGTCTGCACGCCGTCGAGGGCCCAATGGTGTTCGGGGGCGCTCTCCGGCCGTGCGGTGACGGCCAGTTCGGCCCGATCGTGGCCGGAGCGGCCGTTGGTGGCCACAGTGACGACGGCCTCGCCGCGGCCGATCAGCGGCAGCAACCGGTCCGCCGCGGCTCCGCCGTACCTGCCGAGGGCGAGCGCCGCCCCACCCGTCTCCAGCAACGGCACCCGGGCCAGCACCCGCGCGGACTCGCGCAGCACCAGGCACAGGGCGATCGGCCCGAGCCCCGCGCCGCCGTGCTCGGGGGCGACGGTCAGGCTCAGCAGATCGGCGTCGGCGAGCCTGCGCCACAGCGCGCGGTCGAAGTCCTCGGCCACGGCGCCCCGGGTGAGCGCCGGGCTGGGCACGCTGTCGGGGGTGACGTCGGCGAACACCGCCCGGGCCGCTTCGACAGCGGCCTGCTGTTCCTCGGTGAAGGTGAAGTCCACTGCCGGTCCTCCCACACGCCGCTGACACCTGAAGACGCGCTTGGCGATGCGCCTGGATGCGCATCCGCGTGGAGACGTGTCTGCTGAAAGACCCGTCTGATGGGGCGTCAAGGTAGAACAGGTTGCAGGAATTGGGAACCGGTAGGGCAGAGTGAGCGGGTGCCGGTGTCACCGTCGCCTGTCGGGGCCCCCGTCGGCGCGGCCGTCAGCGGTCGAAGTCCAACTCCACCTCCTCCGTGGCCGGATGCGACTGGCAGGCCAGCACATACCCCGCGGCCAGCTCCTCCGGCTCCAGTGCGAAATTCCGGTCCATCCGGACCTCGCCCGTGACCAGGAACGCCCGGCACGTCCCGCAGACCCCGCCCTTGCAGGCGTAGGGCGCGTCGGCGCGGTTGCGCAGCACTGTCTCCAGCAGCGACTCCCCCTCCCGCACCGGCCAGCTGCCGCTGCGGCCGTCCAGCTTCGCGGTCACGGTGCTGTCCGACGCCCGGGCCCCCGTGGCCCCCGCCGCCGTGCCCGGTTCCGCTCCCAGGCCCGCCTGCTCGCCTGCTCCCTCGTCCGCTTCCTCGTCCACATGGAAGATCTCCTGGTGGACGCGGTCGCGGCCGACTCCGAGCCCGTGCAGTGCCCGCTCGGCCCCCCGCACCAGCCCGTACGGGCCGCACAGGAACCAGCCGTCGACGGAGTCCACCGGGAGCAGCGCCGGCAGCAGCCGGGACAGCCGCTCCTCGTCCAGCCGCCCGGACGGCAGACCTGCCTGCTGCTCCTCGCGGGAGAGGGCGTGTACGAGCTGGAAACGCGTGGGATGGCGGTCCTTGAGGTCGGCGACCTCCTCCAGGAACATCGTGGAGGACGCGGTGCGGTCGCTGCGGATCAGACAGAAGCGGGCGTCCGGCTCCCGCGCGAGCAGGGTCGAGACCATGCTCAGCACGGGCGTGATGCCGCTGCCGCCGACGATCGCGGCGAAGTGCCCGGCGCGCGGCTCCAGCACGAACCGGCCGGCCGGTGCCATCACCTCCACCGAGTCCCCGACCGCCAGCTCCTTGAGCGCGTAGGTGGAGAACGCGCCGCCGTCCACGAGCCGGACTCCCACCTTGAGCGCCGCCGGCCCGTCCGCGCCGGGCGCCTGGCCGCAGATGGAGTAGGTGCGGCGTATCTCGGCGCCGTCCACGGTCCGGCGGAAGGCGAGGTGCTGGCCGGGGGTGTAGCGGAAGACCGGGCGCAGCTCGGGGGGCACGGCGAAGGTCACGGCGACCGCGTCGTCGGTGAGCGGGTCGACGGCCGCCACCCGTAGCGGGTGGAAGGCGCCGTGGCGGGCCGCTGCCATCTACAACTCCTTGAAGTGGTCGAACGGTTCGCGGCACGCTTCGCAGCGGCGCAGAGCCTTGCAGGCGGTGGAGGAGAAGCGGCTCAGCAGGGTGGTGTCGGTGGAGCCGCAGTGCGGGCAGCGGATGGAGAGCTGCACGAGCACCGGGCCACCGGGGCGGTCCGCGGGCCGGGCCGCGGTGGGCCGTGGCGGCGCCACCCCGAACTCCTCCAGCTTGCGGCGGCCTTCGGCGCTGATGGCGTCCGTGGTCCAGGGCGGGGAGAGGACCGTGCGGACCTCCACCTCGGCTATGCCGTGGTCGTGCAGGACGCGCTCGATGTCCGCCGACATGGCCTCAATGGCCGGGCAGCCGGTGTAGGTGGGGGTCAGCTCCACCTCCACCCGGCCGGGGCCGACGAGGTGCAGCCCGCGCAGCACGCCCAGCTCGGCCAGCGTGATGACGGGCAGCTCCGGGTCGGGCACGGAACCGGCCAGGGCGCGGAGCTCTTCCTCGAGCGGGGTCGCGGTCACCATGTCGCCCCCGGGTGGCTGCGGTGCAGATGCTGCATCTCGGCGAGCATCCGACCGAACGGCTCGGTGTGGATGCCCTGACGGCCGGCACCGGCCGTCCAGGCGCCGAGCTGGGGCCCGGTGGGCAGCGCCAGGGTGGCCTGGTCCACGGTCTTGGTGACGAGGGTCAGCCAGCCGTCGCGCAGGGCGGTCCAGTCGACGTCCAGCCCGTCGACCGGCTGGAAGAGCTCGCCCGTGAACCGCCACAGGTCGTCGAGGCCCGTGCGCATCCGCCGGCGGCTCTCTTCGGTGCCGTCCCCGAGGCGCAGGGTCCAGTGTTCGGCGTGGTCGCGGTGGTAGGCGACCTCCTTGACCGCCTTCGCCGCCAGGGGGGCGAAGGGGCCGTCCCCGGCCGCCAACTGCCCGTACAACAGCTCCTGGTAGGTGGCGAAGTAGAGCTGGCGGGCGATGGTGTGGGCGAAGTCGCCGTTCGGCTGCTCGACCAGCTGGACGTTGCGGAAGGCGCGCTCTTCGCGGAGATAGGCCAGCTCGTCCTCGTCGCCGGCGAGCGAGAGGAGGGTCCGGGCCTGGCCGAGCAGGTCCAGCGCGATGTTGGCGAGCGCGACCTCCTCCTCCAGGACGGGTGCGTGCCCGGCCCACTCCCCCAGCCGGTGGGAGAGCACGAGGGCGTCGTCGCCGAGGGCCAGGGCGGCGCTCAGCGGAACGGTGCTCGCGGGTGCCCCGGTCATAGGTGCCGCACCCCTTCCGGGATGTCGTAGAAGGTCGGGTGGCGGTAGGGCTTGTCGGCCGCCGGTTCGAAGAAGGGGTCCTTCTCGTCCGGTGAGGAGGCGGTGATCCCGGCGGAGGGCACCACCCAGATCGAAACACCCTCCGAGCGCCGCGTGTAGAGGTCGCGGGCGTTGCGCAGCGCCATCTCCGCGTCCGGTGCGTGCAGGCTGCCGGCGTGGGTGTGCGCCAGGCCGCGCCTGCTGCGCACGAACACCTCCCACAGTGGCCAATCAGCGCTGGTCATGCCCTTGCCTCCCGATGTGCGTCGGTGTGCTTCTCCGCGTACGCGGCGGCGGCCTCGCGCACCCAGGCGCCTTCTTCGTGGGCCCGCCGGCGTTGGTTGATCCGCTGGTCGTTGCACGGGCCGTTGCCCCGCAGGACCTCGTGGAACTCGTCCCAGTCGATGGCGCCGAAGTCGTGGTGACCGCGCTCCTCGTTCCACCGGAGGTCCGGGTCGGGGAGGGTCAGCCCGAGCGACTCGGCCTGGGGAACGCAGATGTCGACGAAGCGCTGGCGCAGCTCGTCGTTGGAGTGCCGCTTGATCTTCCAGGCCATCGACTGGGCGGAGTGCGCGGACTCCTCGTCGGGCGGGCCGAACATCATCAGGGACGGCCACCACCAGCGGTCCACCGCGTCCTGGGCCATCGCGTGCTGGGCCTCGGTGCCACGGCTGAGGGCGAGCAGCAGCTCGTACCCCTGGCGCTGGTGGAAGGACTCCTCCTTGCAGATGCGGACCATGGCCCGGGCGTACGGCCCGTAGGAACAGCGGCACAGCGGGACCTGGTTGGTGATCGCTGCGCCGTCCACGAGCCAGCCGATGGCCCCCACGTCCGCCCAGGTCAGGGTGGGGTAGTTGAAGATCGAGGAGTATCGCTGGCGGCCCGCGTGGAGCTTGTCGAGCAGCTCGTCGCGTCCGGTGCCCAACGTCTCGGCGGCGCTGTAGAGATACAGGCCGTGGCCCGCCTCGTCCTGCACCTTGGCCATGAGGATCGCCTTGCGCCGCAGCGAAGGCGCCCGGGTGATCCAATTGGCCTCGGGCTGCATGCCGATGATCTCGGAGTGGGCGTGCTGCGCGATCTGCCGGACGAGCGTGGCGCGATAGGCGTCCGGCATCCAGTCCCGTGGCTCGATGCGCTCATCGGCGGCCACGGTGGCGTCGAAAACCGCCTCGTACGCCCCCGCTTCCGGCGCCGTCGTCGTCATGCCGTGCCCCCTCGATCTCTGGAACTCCCTACCGACCGATCGTTCGGTTCAATGGTGTGCCGAGGGCTCGGAAGGTGTCAAGCCTGTGGATAACTCCGCGTCCGCTGTGCCTGGTGGGGCGGCGTGGGTACCGTTCGGGTGCACAGCAACGGGTGGCGGGCGGAATCGGGGCGGGACATGGAGTGGGACGACGGGCACGAACGGACGACCGGCATCGCCGGGCTGTCCCTCCCCTCACGCATCGCCGTCGCCGTCGGCGTGGCGGGCGTGGCGGTCGCGGTCGCGGTGCATGTGTCGATGATGTTCCTGCACGTCGCACCGTCGAACACGATCAGCAAGCAGCACGGATCGGCCATCGACGACTACGTGTACCCGGAGTTCGAACAGAACTGGAAGTTCTTCGCGCCCAATCCGCTGCAGCAGAACGTCGCCGTTCAGGCGCGAGCGGAACTGCGCGGCCCCGACGGCCGGGCTGTGGTGACGCCCTGGACCGATCTGTCGGCCCAGGACGGCGCCGCGCTGCGCCACAACCTTCTCCCCAGCCACACACAGCAGAACGAGCTCCGCCGCGCCTGGGACTTCTACGCGGGCACGCACGACGCGCGGGAGCAGCCCAACGGGATGCGCGGCCGGCTCGCCGAGGAGTACATCCGACGCATCGCCCTGCTCCGTCTGGGTGGTGAGCGGGACGGGCGGACGGTCCAGCGCGTGCAGGTACGGGCCGTGACCACCGCCATAGCCCCACCGCCCTGGAGCGACGAGAAGGTCGACACGCGACCCGTCCACCGCCTGCTGGGCTGGTGGCCGGTCACCACCGCCGATCTCCCGGAGGCGAAGAACCGGTGAGCTCCCCCCAGAACACGGTCCCGGACAAGAAGCAGGACGCGCCGGCCGGCGCCGGGCTCGCGGCCCGCGTCGACAGCGCGCTCGCCCGCGGCGTCACCCGCGTCACCGGCTCCGCCCTCGGCACGTACCAGACGGCCGTGATGCGGATCGGCCTCTCCTTCACCTGGCTGTTCTTCCTGCTCCGCGAGTGGCCCAACCGCCATGAGCTGTACGGGCCGGGCGGGCCGTGGAGCTGGGACATGGCCCGTCGGCTGACCGACGACAACCGCGCCTTCACCGCCCTGATGTGGTCCGACAGCGGTGTCTGGTTCGAGACCGTCTACGTCCTCGCGATCGTCTCCAGCGCCCTGCTGATGCTCGGTTGGCGCACCCGGACCATGTCGGTCCTCGCCATGATCGGGGTGCTGTCCTTCCAGAACCGCAGCATCTTCGTCGGGGACGGCGGCGACAACGTCCTGCATCTGATGGCCCTGTACATGGTCTTCACCCGCTGCGGGCGGGTGTGGTCCCTCGACGCGCGCCGCGCCGCCCGTCGGGAGCAGGGCCCCGGCACCGAGGCCGGGGCGGGCGACCGGGATGTGACCGGCATCGTGCTCTGGACGCTCTGCGGTCTCGCCCTCCTCATCGCCCAGGCGGTCGGCGACACCCGCCTGGAGTGGACGGCCGACGGCCCGGTGCCGGGCATCGGGTGGGCAACGGTCCTGTGGTGCCTGTGGGCCGCTCAGGGGCTGTGGTGGCTCGCGCGGCGCCATGCCCCCGGGGAACCGCGCACCGTCCTGGACGCCTTCGCGAATCTGGCGCACAACGGCGCCCTGCTCGTGATCATGGTGGAGGTCTGCCTGATCTACGCCACAGCGGGCTGGTACAAGATCCAGGGCTCGCGCTGGCAGGACGGCACCGCGCTCTTCTACCCGATGCACATCGACTACTTCTCGCCCTGGCCCGCGCTGTCCCACGCGCTGGCGAGCAGCGGGATCGTCGTCCTGCTCCTCAGCTACGGCACCGTGGCCGTGCAGGTCGCCTTCCCCTTCACCCTGCTGAACCGGCGGGTGAAGAACGTCCTGCTCGCCGTGATGATGGCCGAACACCTCGGCATTGCCGTCACCCTCGGCCTCCCGTTCTTCTCCCTGGCGATGATCGTCGCGGACGCGGTCTTCCTGCCCACCTCCTTCCTGCGCCGCCTGGGAGCCCTTGTAGGCCGGGCCGGTGGTCGGCTGCCCCTCGCCCGCAGGGGTGCCGTGCCGGCCCCGCGGGAGAGCGAGGACGGGGCGGCCGGCACCCGCACGCTGGTGGGCTGAGCCGGGGCAACGGGCGGAATCGGGCCCGTAGGCTGAAGGCATGATCGAGGACGACGCCGGAAACGCCCTGCGGCTCTGGGGCGAGGCGACCGCCGCCGACGCCGTGCTGCTCGACGGCTTCCACGCCCTGAAACACGCCTTGCGCTTCGGCGCCGATGTACGGGTGGCGGTCACCGCCGACAAGGCCTCCGCGCTGGAGCTCGCGGCAGAGCTGGCCGACGATCTGACCGAGGTGCTCGACGAGCGCCTGGTCGAGATCCCGGTGCGGACCCTGCGGGAGCTGCTGCCCAGGATCCACCCCACCCAGGTGGCCGCGCTGGCGGTCAGGCCCGAGCGCCGGGCGAACCTCGACGCCATGTCGTGGGCTCCCCGGCAGGCACCGGTCATCGTCCTGGACAACCCCCGCAACCTGGGCAACGTCGGGGCCGTGATCCGGCTCGCCGCCGGATTCGGGGCCACGGGCGTGGTCACCACCGGCGACATCGACCCCTGGCACCCGAACGCCGTACGGGCGGGTGCGGGCCTGCACTACGCCACCGCCGTGGAGCGCCTGCCGCTCCCCGAACTGCCGCCCGGCCCGCTGTACGCGCTGGACCCGGAAGGGGACGACATCAGGTCCATCCCCCTGCCCGACGACGCGCTGATCGCCTTCGGCTCCGAACGGCACGGGATCTCCCCCGGGCTGCGGGAGCGGGCGACCCGGCTGGTCGCCCTCCCCATGCGGCCCCAGGTCTCCAGCTACAACCTCGCGACCAGCGTCGCCATGGCGCTCTTCCACTGGGGAGGGCCGGGCCCGGCCCAGCGGGCCTGAGCCCGCCGACTGCGACGGGCGGCTACGACGGGCGGCGCACCTCGACCGTGCGGAAGCGCGTCGCGACGAACGCGCTGTCGCACAGGGCGGCGTTGGCCGCGGGATTGCCGCCCGAGCCGTGGAAGTCGGAGAAGGCGGCCGTCTGGTTGACGTAGACCCCACCGGTGAGGTTCAGGGAGAGCTGGGCGCACTCCTCCAGGCAGGCCTCCTCGATCAGCCGCTCGACCTCCGGCGAGGTGGTGTACGCGCCGACCGTCATCGCGCCCTTCTCCCGGATGGTCCGCCGCAGCAGCTCCACCGCCTCCTGGGACGAGTCGACGGCCACGGCGAACGCCACCGGGCCGAAGCACTCCGACAGATAGGCCGCCTCGGCGTCGGGCTTGGCGCCGTCCAGCTTCACGATCACCGGGGTACGGACCGTGGCCTCGGGGAAGTCGGGGTTGGTCACCGAGCGGGAGGCGAGGGCGACCTCGCCGAGCTGCGCGGCCGCTCCGATGCGCTCCTTGACCTGGTCGTTCACGATGGCGCCCAGCAGGGCGTTCGCCCGGGCGTCATCCCCGAGCAGGCCCTCGACCGCGCCCGCCAGGTCGGTGACCACCTCGTCGTAGGACTTGGGTCCGGCGTCGGTGGTGATGCCCTCGCGCGGGATGAGGAAGTTCTGCGGGGTGGTGCACATCTGGCCGCTGTAGAGCGACAGCGAGAAGGCGAGATTGCTCAGCAGGCCCTTGTAGTCATCGGTGGAGTCGATGACGACGGTGTTGACCCCGGCCTTCTCCGTGAAGACCTGTGCCTGACGGGCGTTGGCCTCCAGCCAGTCACCGAAGGCGGTGGAGCCGGTGTAGTCGATGATGCGGATCTCCGGGCGGGTGGCCAGCGCCTTGGCGATCCCCTCGCCGTCCCGCTCGGCGGCCAGCGTGACGAGGTCGGGGGAGAACCCGGCGTCGCTCAGCACCTCGCGGGCGATCCGCACCGTGAGGGCCAGCGGCAGCACCGCGCGCGGGTGCGGCTTGACCAGGACCGCGTTGCCAGTGGCGAGGGAGGCGAACAGGCCGGGGTAGCCGTTCCAGGTGGGGAAGGTGTTGCAGCCGATGAGCAGTGAGACACCGCGCGGCACGGCGGTGAACTGCTTGCTCAGCGCCAGGGGGTCACGCTTGCCCTGCGGCTTGGACCACTCGGCCGCGCCCGGCGTACGGACCTGCTCGGCGTAGGCGTATGCGACGGCCTCCAGGCCGCGGTCCTGCGCGTGCGGCCCACCGGCCTGGAACGCCATCATGAACGCCTGGCCGCTGGTGTGCATGACGGCGTGCGCGAACTCGTGCGTACGGGCGTTGATCCGGGTCAGGATCTCCAGACAGACCGCGGCCCGGGCCTCCGGGCCCGCCTCGCGCCACTCCGGCATCGCCGCGCGCATGGCCGGCAGCAGCCGCTCGACATCGGGATGCGGATACTCGACGCCCAGCTCCGGCCCGTACGGGGAGATTTCCGCCCCCGTCCACCCCTGTGCCCCCGGCTGGTCAAGCTCGAAGCGCTTGCCGCGCAGTGCTTCGAAGGCCGCCTGGCCCTCGGCCGCGCTCAGGCTGTCGGGCACGGTGCCCTCCGCCCCGTAGGCCTTCGGGTGCTCGGGGTAGGGGGACCAATAGGCACGCGTGCGGATGGCGTCCAGAGCCTGGTCGAGAGTGGGGCGGTGCTTCTCGATCAACTGGGCGGTGGTGGATCCGGCGGTCACGGCTGACCAACTCCTTGTCGAGCTGGGCTCGGAGAGGCGACAGGCTTCGGGCAACTTCGACAAACAAGGTCGGGCGAAGACTTCGGGGGCCGGGAACACCCCCCGATAGATACAGTAACCGAACGATCGGTCGGGACAAGGGGGCCCGGCGAACCTGTGGACAACTCATCGGGGAGGATCACCGACATGACCGCAATCGAGCCGGACCGCGCCGTCGCCGTCGTCGGCACCGGCACCATGGGCCAGGGAATCGCCCAGGTCGCCCTGGTCGCCGGCCATCCGGTGCGGCTGTACGACGCCGTGCCCGGCCGCGCCGCCGAGGCCGCCCGGAGCATCGCCGCACGTCTCGACCGCCTGGTGGAGAAGGGCAGGATCGCGGCGGCCGACCGCGACGCGGCCCGCGCCCGGCTCAGCCCGGCGACGCGGGTGGCCGAACTCGCCGACTCCTCGCTCGTCATCGAGGCGATTGTGGAGCAACTCGAGGCCAAGCAGAAGCTGTTCACGGACCTCGAATCGGTCGTTCCCGACGACTGCCTGCTCGCCACCAACACCTCGTCCCTGTCGGTGACCGCGATCGCCGGTGCCCTACGCCTGCCCGGCCGCTTCGTCGGCCTGCACTTCTTCAACCCCGCCCCGCTGCTGCCACTGGTGGAGGTGGTCCGCGGCTCCGCCACCGACGAGGCGGTGGCGGACCGCGCCTACGCCACGGTGGCCGCCTGGGGGAAACGGCCGGTGCGCTGCGCCGACACCCCGGGGTTCATCGTCAACCGCCTCGCCCGCCCCTTCTACGCCGAGGCCTTCCGCGTCCACGAGGAGGGCTTCGCCGACCCCGCGACGATCGACGCGGTCCTGCGCGAGAGCGGCGGATTCGCCATGGGCCCCTTCGAGCTGACCGACCTCATCGGCCAGGATGTGAACGAAGCCGTCACCCGTTCGGTCTACGAGGCCTTCTTCCACGATCCGAAATTCACGCCGTCGCTCGCGCAGCGACGCCTCGTGGAGGCGGGGAGCCTCGGCCGGAAGTCGGGGCGTGGGTGGTTCGCGTACGGGGAGGGCGCCCGGAAGCCCGAGCCGCGGACGGCGGAGCCGTGCGACGCACCGGCCGAGGTCGTCCTGCACGGCAGCTTGCCGGGGCCTTCCGCCGTGCTGCACGAGTTGATCGTGGAATCGGGCATCAAGGTCACCCCCGTCCCCGTCCCGGACGGGGACCACGGGTTCATCGCCCTGCCCGACGGGGCGCGGCTCTCTCTGACCGACGGCAGCCCCTCCACCACGGAGGTCTACGGGATCGCCATCCGTTTCGACCTGGCCCTCGACTACCGCACCTGCGCCCGGATCGCCCTCGCGCCCTCCGAGCTCGCCTCCCCCGAGGACGTCCGGGCCGCGATCGGCCTGTTCCAGGCTCTCGGCAAGAAGGTCAGCGTCATCGGTGACGCGCCGGGCCTGATCGTCGCCCGTACGGTCGCGATGCTCGTCGACCTCGCCCACGACGCGGTCGGCCGGGGCGTGGCGAGCCCCGAGGACATCGACATCGCCATGCGACAGGGCGTGAACTACCCCCGCGGCCCGCTGGAGTGGGGCCGCGTGCTGGGCGCGGACTGGACGGACCGGCTGCTGCGTTACCTGCACGAGGAATACCCGGGCGGTCGCTACGCCGCCTGTCAGCCCCTGCGCCGCCGTGCGGCCGTCGAAGAGAGCCTGCTCTAATCATGACCATGGCCAAGCGCGACACCTACACGCCCGAATCGCTGCTCGCGGTCGCCGTCCAGGTGTTCAACGAGCGGGGCTACGACGGCACGTCCATGGAGCACCTCTCCAAGGCGGCCGGCATTTCCAAGTCCTCGATCTACCACCACGTCAAGGGCAAGGAAGAACTGCTGCGGCTCGCGATAAGCCGCGCGCTGGACGAGCTCTTCGCCGTCCTCCGGGAGCCGGGCGCCGAGGAGGGCCGGGCGATCGACCGGCTGGAGTACGTCACCCGGCGCACCGTGGAAGTGCTGATGAGCGAGTTGCCGTATGTGACGCTGCTGCTGCGCGTCCGGGGCAATACGGACACCGAGCGCTGGGCCATGGAACGACGCCGCGAGTTCGATCACGAGGTCGCCGAGCTGCTCAAGCGGGCCGCGGCCGACGGCGATCTCCGGGCGGACGTGGAGGTGCGGCTGGCGACCCGGCTGCTCTTCGGAATGATCAATTCCGTGGTGGAGTGGTACCGCCCCGAGCGCGGTGGTGCCGCGACGAGCGACGAGGTCGCCGACGCCGTGATCGCCACGGCCTTCGCGGGGCTGCGTACGTACCGCTGAGGCCCTGACCGTGGTGGTCCGGCCGCCGGGCCACCACCATCACGGCCCTAGCCGCCCCCGCCCTCCTGGAGATCGGTCTCCTCGAAGACCAGCAGTGTGCGGGTGCTCAACACCTCGTCCATGGCCTGGATGCGGGTGAGGACCAGCTCGCGCAAGGCGCGGTTGTCCTTGGTGTGCACGAGCAGCAGTACATCGAAATCACCGCTGACCAGGGCGATGTGCGCGGCTCCGGGCAGCGCGTGGAGCTTTTCCCGCACGGTGCGCCAGGAATTCTGGACGATCTTCAGCGTGATGTACGCCGACGCGCCCTGCCCGGCCCGCTCCTGGTCGATCAGCGCGCTGAACCCGCGTATGACGCCGTCGTCGATGAGGCGGTTGATGCGCGCGTAAGCGTTGGCGCGCGAGACGTGCACCCGCTCGGCCACGGACCGGATCGAGGCGCGGCCGTCGGACTGGAGCATGTACAGGATGGAACGGTCGATGTCGTCGAGCGGGCGCGCGGGCGCCCTCGCTCCCGACGTGGCCATCTGTTCCTCCGGCATACCGTCCCGCCTCCCCTTCATGGACGCCCTGTCCATATCTCAGGCTGTGGAGAACCGTTTGTCCACAGGCTCGGGCCGCCTGTAGCCAAAATGCGCCGACGACCGAACAATCGGTAGGGAGAGCGCGGGTTTCCTTCGGTAACGCGTTCCGGTCAAGCTCGTCCTTGAGGAGGTGCTCGTCATGACGGTCCTGGAGCAGCCCGGTTCGTACCGGCCCACCCCGCCCCCTGCCTGGCAGCCTCGCACCGACCCCACGCCGCTGCTGCCCGACCCGGAGCCGTTCCGTCTGCTGGGCACCGACGCCGCCGCGGACCTGGACCCGGAGCTGCTGCGGCGGCTGTACGGGCAGCTTGTGCGCGGTCGCCGCTACAACACCCAGGCCACCGCGCTGACCCGCCAGGGCAGGCTGGCCGTGTATCCCTCCTCCACCGGTCAGGAGGCCTGCGAGGTCGCCGCCGCGCTCGTCCTGCAGGAGCGGGACTGGCTCTTCCCCAGCTATCGCGACACGCTCGCCGCCGTCGCCCGCGGCCTGGACCCCGTTCAGGCGCTCACCCTGCTGCGGGGTGACTGGCACACCGGCTACGACCCGCACGAGCACCGGGTGGCCCCCCTGTGCACCCCGCTGGCCACCCAACTCCCGCACGCCGTCGGCCTCGCGCACGCCGCGCGCCTGAAGGGGGACGACGTCGTCGCGCTCGCCATGGTCGGCGACGGGGGCACCAGCGAGGGCGATTTCCACGAGGCGCTCAACTTCGCCGCGGTCTGGCAGGCGCCGGTCGTCTTCCTCGTGCAGAACAACGGCTTCGCGATCTCCGTGCCCCTGGCGAAGCAGACCGCCGCCCCCTCCCTCGCCCACAAGGCCGTCGGCTACGGCATGCCCGGCCGCCTGGTCGACGGCAATGACGCGGCGGCCGTCCACCAGGTCCTGTCCGAGGCGATGCGACGTGCCCGCGGCGGTGGTGGCCCCACCCTGGTCGAGGCCGTCACCTACCGCATCGAGGCTCACACCAACGCGGACGACGCCACCCGCTACCGCACCGACGCCGAGGTCGAGATGTGGCGCGCCCACGACCCGATCCTGTTGCTGGAGCGCGAGTTGACCAGCAGGAAGCTGCTGGACGAGGACGGCATGGAGGCCGAGCGGCAGGCCGCCGAGCGGATGGCCGCCGATCTGCGCGAGCGGATGAACCAGGACCCCTTGCTCGACCCGATGGATCTCTTCACTCATGTTTACGCCGAGCAGACCGTCCAACTGCGCGAGCAGGCCGACCGGCTGCGGGCCGAGCTGGCCGCCGCCGAGGAGCTCTCCCCCGGCCACCAGGAAGGAACGCAGCGATGACCGCCGCGGCCGTCGACACCGCCCGTAAACCCGTCTCGATGGCGCAGGCGCTGGGCCGGGCGCTGCGCGACGCCATGGCCGACGACCCGGCCGTCCACGTCCTCGGTGAGGACGTCGGCGCGCTGGGCGGCGTCTTCCGGGTCACCGACGGCCTGACGAAGGAGTTCGGCGAGGACCGCTGTACGGACACGCCGCTGGCCGAGGCGGGCATTCTCGGCGCGGCCGTGGGCATGGCGATGTACGGGCTGCGGCCGGTGGTCGAGATGCAGTTCGACGCCTTCGCCTATCCCGCGTTCGAGCAGCTCATCAGCCATGTCTCCCGCATGCGGAACCGGACGCGCGGCGCGATGGCGATGCCGATCACCGTGCGGGTGCCCTACGGCGGCGGGATCGGTGGCGTCGAGCACCACAGCGACTCCTCCGAGGCGTACTACATGGCGACACCGGGGCTCCACGTGGTCGCGCCGGCGACCGTCGCCGACGCCTACGGGCTGCTGCGGGCCGCGATCGCCTCCGACGACCCGGTGATCTTCCTGGAGCCCAAGCGGCTCTACTGGTCGAAGGGCGACTGGTCGCCGGACCGGCCCGAGGAGGTGCCGGGCATCGGGCGGGCGGTCGTCCGCCGGGCGGGCACGTCGGCGACGCTCATCACCTACGGGCCGTCCCTGCCGGTCTGTCTGGAGGCCGCGCAGGCGGCCACCGCCGAGGGATGGGACCTGGAGGTCGTCGACCTGCGGTCACTGGTCCCCTTCGACGAGGAGACGGTCTGCGCGTCCGTGCGCCGCACCGGGCGGGCCGTGGTCGTCCACGAGTCGACCGGTTTCGGCGGCCCGGGCGGGGAGATCGCGGCCCGGATCACCGAGCGGTGCTTCCATCACCTGGAGGCGCCGGTGCTGCGGGTCGCCGGGTTCGACATCCCGTATCCGCCCCCGATGCTCGAACGGCACCACCTCCCCGGGGTGGACCGCGTGCTGGACGCGGTCGCGCGGTTGCAGTGGGAGTCGGAGTGGACCGCGGGTTCCGAGGGGGGTACGCGCTGATGGCCGTGGTGCACGAGTTCACGCTGCCCGACCTGGGGGAGGGCCTCACCGAAGCGGAGGTCGTCCGCTGGCTCGTGGATGTGGGTGACGTGGTCGCCGTCGACCAACCGGTGGTCGAGGTCGAGACGGCGAAGGCGATGGTGGAGGTTCCCTGTCCCTACGGCGGCGTGGTGACGGCCCGCTTCGGGGACGAGGGCACGGAACTGCCCGTGGGAGCACCGCTGCTGACGGTCGCGGTCGGCGACCCGGCACACTCGGACCTTGACCCGGCTGCCCCCGCAGGCCCCTCCGCCGCCACGGAATCCGCCGGGGCCGAAGCCGAGGGTTCGGGGAACGTGCTGGTCGGGTACGGCACACAGGCCCCGGCGGCACGTCGGCGCCGGGTCCGCCCCGAGACGGGCGGCTCCCGTACGAACCCGGGCCCGGCCGGCCGGGCCCCGGCGCCCCCGGCGGCGCCCCCATCGACGCCCGCGCCGCCGGCCCCGCAGGCGGACGCCTCGGCATCCACCGCCGTGGCGGTGATATCGCCGCTCGTACGGCGGCTCGCCCGCGAACACGGCCTGGATCTGCGGCAGGTACGCGGCACCGGCCCCGACGGGCTCATCCTCCGGGCGGACGTCGAGTACGCGGCACGTGCCCTGGAACAGTGCGCGAAGGACGAGGCGCGGCCGGCACCCCATGCCGCCCCGCACACCCACGCGAGGGCCACGGGTGTGGCGGAGACCGGGGTTCAGCGCATCCCGCTGCGTGGAGTGCGGGGTGCGGTCGCGGAGAAGCTGAGCAGGAGCCGCCGGGAGATCCCGGACGCCACCTGCTGGGTGGACGCGGACGCGACGGAGCTGATGGCGGCTCGCCGGGCGATGAACGCCGGCGGTGGCGAGAAGGTGTCGCTGCTGGCCCTGCTGGCGCGCATCTGCACGGCCGCGTTGGCGAAGCACCCGGAGCTGAACGCGACCGTGGACACCGAGGCGCGGGAGATCGTACGGCTGCCGGGGGTGCATCTGGGGTTCGCCGCCCAGACCGAACGGGGGCTGGTCGTTCCCGTGGTGCGCGACGCCCACGCGCGCGACGCGGTCGGGCTGTCCCTGGAGATGGCACGGCTCACGGAGGCCGCACGAACGGGGACGCTCGCCCCGGCGGAGCTGACCGGCGGCACGTTCACCCTGAACAACTACGGGGTGTTCGGGGTCGACGGCTCGACGCCCATCCTCAACCATCCCGAGGCCGCGATGCTCGGTGTCGGCCGCATAGTGCCGAAGCCGTGGGTGCACGAAGGGGAGTTGGCGGTGCGGCAGGTGGTGCAGCTGTCGTTCACCTTCGACCACCGGGTCTGCGACGGAGGTACGGCGGGCGGCTTCCTGCGGTACGTCGCCGACTGTGTCGAACGGCCGGCGGTGCTGTTGCGGTCCCTCTGACGGAACGGCCGACCGAGCCCCGGCCGCGAAAGGTCAGGAGGGGAGAACCCGGGCGGCGGTCGCGGACCCGACGGGACCGGGACCGGTAGCAACCGGCATCGGGATCGGGATCGAGGCCGGGGACCGGTAGCAACCGGCAACAGCATCCGGAGCGAGACCGGTAGCGGAACCGGCTCCGGGGCTTCCGGGAGCGCCATACTCGTCGGATGACTGGTTACGACGCGGTGGTGCTCGCCGGAGGTGCGGCGCGCAGGCTCGGCGGGGCGGACAAACCGGCTGTGCGCGTCGGCGGGCGCACACTGCTGGACCGGGTGCTCGGCGCGTGCGCGGACGCCGGGGAGACCGTCGTGGTGGGGCCGCGTCGGCCGACCGCGCGAAGCGTCCGGTGGGCGCGCGAGGAACCGCCCGGTGGCGGTCCGCTCGCCGCGCTCGCCGCCGGGCTCGGGCAGACCGCCGCGCCCATCACGCTCGTCGTCTCCGCCGACCTCCCCTTCCTGCGGGCCGACACCGTACGGGCCCTGCTCGCGGCGGTCGCCACCGGTGAAGTCGAAGGGGTGCTGCTCCGCGACGTCGACGGACGCGAGCAGCCTCTCGTCGCCGCCTACCGGACCGAGCCGCTCCGCCGAGAGCTCGCGCTCCTCGCCACCGAGTACGGCAGTCTCGTCGGGCTGCCGCTCCGGCTGCTCACGGCCGAGCTGTCGCTCGGCCGGCTTCCGCACCCCACCGCCTCTTTCGATTGCGACACCTGGGAGGACGTTGCCACCGCCCGCGCGCGCATCAGGGACGATGGGAGCGTGCTGGATGAATGGATCTCCGCGGCCAAGGCCGAGCTGGGCATCGAACTGGATGTCGACGTGACCGCCCTCCTCGATCTCGCGCGCGACGCCGCGCACTGTGTGGCCCGCCCCGCCGCACCCTTGACGACGTTCCTCGTCGGCTATGCCGCGGCCCAGCGAGGCGGCGGGACCGAAGCCGTCGCCGACGCGACCCGCAAGGCCGTCGCGCTCGCCGCGAGATGGGCCGAGGAGGCGCAAGCGGCTTCAGGGTCTCCAGGTGCCCGAGGGGCCGATGGTGCCGGGCCGGCGGACAAGGCGGGGGGCTCGGCGTGACGGACCGGGACGCGGACGCCGCGCTGGACCGTGCCGCCGAGGAGGCGCTTGCGCTGTTCGCCGACGACCGGAGGGCACCGGGCGATCGGCGGGAGGGCCACGTCCGCCGTCCGCAACGTGCCTCGGACCTCGCGGAAACGGTGCGCTGGAACGTGGCCGACTGGGCCGCCGCGGACTGGGGAGGGCCCGCACCCCACGACGCCCATGACGGTGCCGACAGGCCCTCCGGCGGCCTTTCCGACCATGAGGCTTCCGACCATGGGCCTGCCGACAATGGGCCTACCGACCGTCCCTCCAAGGGCTCCTCGTTCAACGACGAGTTGTTCACCAGCGACCCCTTCAGCGAAGCGTCGCCCGGCGACAGGCCCACCCCCGACGACCGCTCCCGCCGAAGCGATTCCTCCCGCCGAACCGAATCCTCTCGTCGGCCCGATCCCTCCGACGAGTCGACCAGGCCAGCCGAGTCGGCCCAGCCCGCCGACGTGCCGAAGGAAGCCCCCGAGGCCCGTCCCCACGCCACCCCCTGGCACGCCGCCCGTACCGCCGCCGCACGTGCCGCCCAGCCCCTCCCGTCGGTCGTGCGCCCGCTCGGCGAGGCCCTGGGCCAGGCCCTCGCCGCGCCCCTCGCCGCGCTCACCGACCTGCCGTCCTTCGACACCTCCGCCATGGACGGCTGGGCCGTCGCCGGCCCCGGACCCTGGCGGCTCCCCTCGGAGGACGCCGCCCCCGAAGGCAGCGATACAGGCACCGGCGGCCGCACCGGTACAGGTACCGGCATCCTCGCCGGTCACGCCGAAGCCGCACCCCTCGGCGACGGCCACGCAGTCCGGATCGCCACCGGCGCCCGAGTGCCCCCCGGCGCCACCGCCGTGCTGCGCAGCGAGCACGGCAAGGTGCGCGGTGAGGGCCGCGAGCTCTACGCCAGCCGACACATCACCCAGGGCCAGGACATCCGGCCCCGCGGCCAGGAGTGCCGCCGAGGCGACGCCCTGCTGCCCGCCGGTGCCCTCGTCACCCCCGTCGTGCTCGGCCTCGCCGCCGCCGCGGGCTACGACGAACTGACCGTCACCTCCCGTCCCCGCGTCGAGGTCCTCGTCCTCGGCGACGAACTGCTCCGCGCGGGTCTGCCCCACGACGGCCGGATCCGGGACGCGCTCGGCCCCCTGCTCGGCCCCTGGCTGCGCGCGCTCGGCGCGGAAGTCATGGCGACCCGGCACGTGGGCGACGACCCGGAGGCGCTGCACACGGCCATCTCCGCGTCGACCGCCGATGTCGTCGTCACCACCGGCGGCACGGCCGCCGGGCCCGTCGACCACGTCCACCCCACCCTCCGTCGCCTCGGCGCCGAGCAGCTCGTCGACGGTGTGGAGGTACGGCCGGGCCACCCGATGCTGCTCGCCCGTCTCGAGCCCGGCCGCTACCTGGTCGGGCTCCCCGGCAACCCCCTCGCCGCCGTCTCCGGGCTGCTCACCCTCGCCGAGCCCCTGCTCCGTACGCTCTCCGCCCGCCCGGCCCCGCCCCCCTACCGCGCCCGGCTGACCGAGGCGGTCCAGGGGCACCCCGTCGATACCCGTCTGATCCCGGTGGTCTACCAGCACGGTGACCGGGCACGCCCCTTGCGTTTCCACGGCCCCGCCATGCTCCGCGGCATCGCCGCCGCCGACGCGCTGGCCGTCGTGCCGCCCGGTGGCGCGGACCAGGGCACCGAGGCCGAGATCCTCGACCTGCCGTGGACGGCCGACGGGATCGGCATCAGCGCCGACACCACCACAGGCACCGGGGGTACGCCGTGAAGCTGCCCGCCCACGACGCCACCGACCGTTCCACGCACCCGGACCCGAACGTCCCCCCGCCCGGTCACCACGGCATCTCCCCGGCGGACCGCGCAGGTCAGCACGACACCGAGCACCGGATCCTGTTGCCCCGCTACACGGCGGGCCCGCTCCGCCAGGTCGCCCGGCGGCTGCTCATGGCGCTGTTCGTCATGGTCGCGACGGTCCTCATCGTCTACTCGGACAGCTCCGGCTACCACGACAACTCCGACGGCAAGGTCGACTTCCTGGACGCCGTCTACTACTCCACCGTCACCCTGTCCACCACCGGATACGGCGACATCGTCCCGTACAGCGACAGCGCCCGACTGAGCAATGTGCTGCTCGTGACGCCGCTGCGCGTTCTCTTCCTGATCATTCTGGTCGGCACCACTCTCGAGGTCCTCACCGAGCGGACCCGCGAGCAGTTTCGCCTGACCCGCTGGAGGTCCGCCTTGCGCGAGCACACCGTCGTCATCGGCTTCGGGACGAAGGGCAGGTCGGCCGTGCAGACCCTCACCGCGACCGGGCTGGCCAACGCGCGGGTCGTGGTCGTCGACCCGAACCCCAAGGTCGTCGAGTCGGCGACCTCGCACGGATACGCGGGCGTCGTCGGTGACGCGACCCGCAGCGATGTGCTGCTGCGCGCCGAGATCCAGAAAGCCCGTCAGATCATCATCGCCACCCAGCGCGACGACACCGCCGTGCTCGTCACGCTCACCGCGCGCCAGCTCAACCGAGGCGCGAAGATCGTCGCGGCCGTACGGGAAGAGGAGAACGCCCCGCTGCTGCGGCAGTCCGGTGCGGACGCGGTGATCACGAGCGCGAGCGCGGCGGGCCGGCTGCTCGGGCTGTCCGTGCTCAGCCCGAGCGCGGGCACGGTCATGGAGGACCTGATCCAGCAGGGCAGCGGCCTCGACCTCGTCGAGCGGCCGGTGGTCAAGTCCGAGGTGGGGCGCGGCGTGCGGGACACGGACGATCTGGTGGTCTCCGTGCTGCGCGGGCACCGGCTGATCGGCTACGACGACCCCGAGGCGAGCCCGCTGAAGACGACGGACCGCCTGATCACGATCGTCCGGGCGCGGCCCAACGGGTCCGGCGAGTAACCGGGCCCCCGGGCCCCTCAGCCTCCCGGGCCAACGCCCGTCACGGAGAAGGAAAACCGACCGGGAAACAGCCCTACGCGTCGCGTGTGGCCCGCAGGCCCCGGGAGTAGCCTCGCGACCATGCATGCGATCACCATTCCCGAACCCGGCGGACCCGACGCCCTCGTCTGGGCCGAGGTCCCCGACCCGGTACCTGGCGGGGGAGAGGTCCTGGTCGAGGTCGTGGCCAGCGGCGTCAACCGCGCCGATCTGATGCAGCGGCAGGGGTTCTACGACCCGCCGCCCGGTGCCTCCCCGTATCCGGGCCTGGAGTGCTCCGGCCGGATCGCGGCGCTCGGGCCCGGCGTGAGCGGCTGGGCGGTCGGCGACGAGGTCTGCGCGCTGCTGTCCGGCGGTGGGTACGCGGAGAAGGTCTGCGTGCCGGTGGGCCAGCTGCTGCCCGTGCCCGACGGCGTCGATCTCGTCACCGCCGCCGCGCTGCCCGAGGTGACGGCCACGGTCTGGTCGAACGTCTTCCTCGTCGCCCAGCTGCGCCCCGGTGAGACCTTCCTCGTACACGGCGGCGGCAGCGGCATCGGCACCATGGCCGTGCAGTTGGCGAAGGCCGTGGGCGCGCGCGTCGCGGTCACGGCGGGCGGGCCGGAGAAGCTCGAACGCTGTCGTGAGCTGGGTGCGGACATCCTCATCGACTACCGCGAGCAGGACTTCGTCGAGGAGCTGGACAAGGTCACGGGCGGCGTCGGCGCGGACGTCATCCTTGACATCGTCGGCGCGAAGTACCTCCAGCGGAACGTGGACGCCCTCGCCGTCAGCGGCCGACTGGCGATCATCGGTCTCCAGGGTGGTCGCAAGGGCGAGCTGGACCTGGGCAAGCTGCTCACGAAGCGGGCGGCCGTGACGGCGACCTCGCTGCGCGCACGGCCGCCGGCGGAGAAGGCGACGATCGTGGCGGCGGTCCGGGAGCACGTCTGGCCGATGATCGCCGGAGGGCGGGTACGGGCGGTGGTCGACCGGACGATGCCGATGCGGGACGCCGCCGCCGCGCACCGCGTGCTGGAGGAGAGCTCGCACGTGGGGAAGGTGCTCCTCACGACGTGAGGAAGCGCGGGCCGTGACGGTGGGGGGGGGGGGGGAGGGGGGCCCCCCCCCCCCCCCCACCCCCCCCCCCCCCCCCTCCTCCCCCCCCCCCTCCCCTCGCTTAGCTGAGACAGCACACAACCGGGGTGAAGGGGGAAGGACAGAAACAGTGGGGTG